>JBPCOR010000384.1:0-3248 GCA_051000035.1 Mycobacteriales bacterium
GTCGAGCAGTGTCACCCGACCCAGCCAGTAGACCTCCTCGACCGCCGTCGGCCCGGCCACCTCCACCGCGGCCGCGAAGCGGATCGAACGGTCCGGTGTCACGGCGACTCCCCCCGCACGCAGCAGCAGCCCGAAGCGCGCCGCCACCGTCGCGAGGTCACGCCCGGGCGCAGGTGGCGCGGCAGTGGGCATCGGTCAGCCGCCGGTGACCCAGGCCAGGCCACGCTCGGTGGCGACGTCGGCATCCTCGCGGTATTTCAGCACCGACCCCAGGGTGTGCCCGGCGGCTCCGGCGTCCAGCGCCGGTACGCCGAGCAGGGTCAGCACCTGCACCCAGTCGATCGCCTCGGCGACGCCCGGCGGCTTCTGCAGGTCGAGGGTGCGCAGCCGGGCCACCGCCGAGGCCACCCCGGCCGTCAGGTCCTCTCCTGCCGATGGCACCCGGCGGCGCACGATGACGACCACCCGGTCCAGATCGGGGTAGTCGATCCAGTGGTAGAGGCAACGCCGCTTCAGGGCGTCGTGCAGGTCACGAGTGCGGTTGGAGGTGAGGACGACCAGCGGCGGCACCGTGGCGCGGATCGTCCCGATCTCGGGAATCGTGATGGCCGACTCGCCGAGCAACTCGAAGAGGAAGGCCTCGAATTCCTCGTCGGCCCGGTCGACCTCGTCGATCAGCAGCACGGCCGGCCGCGGCCCGCGATGCTCGACCGCCCGCAGCAGCGGGCGCTCGATGAGATAGTCCCGGCCGAACAGATCGGCCTCGGCGACATGCTCACCGTGTGCCTCGGCCAGCCGGATCGCAAGCAGCTGGCGCGGATAGTTCCACTCGTACAACGCTTCCGCCGCTTCGATGCCCTCATAGCACTGCAGCCGGATCAGCGGCGTGCCCAGCAGGTCGGCGAGCGACTTCGCCGCCTGGGTCTTGCCGACACCTGCCTCGCCCTCGAGCAAAACCGGCTGCGGCAGCCGGGCCGCGCAGAACAGCGCCGTGGCCAGCCCGTCGTCGGCGAGGTAGTTCACGCCGGCGAGCGCCGACCGCATGGCGGCCACGTCGGGTATCAGGCCCGCCACGTCGGCGGCCGGCTCCGGCGGGTCCGAACCGGGTGCGGGCACGGTCACCGGGCGATCCCGGGCAGCGTCACGCGATGACCCGGTGAATGGCCGTGGCCGGGCGAACATTCACGCCGTGACCTGGGCGCCCGGGTCGGCGGCGAAGGCCCGCAGGCAGCCGGTGCCGCAGAAATACCGGCGCGTGCCGTCGTGGTCGAGATGCAACGATGCCTCGACCGCCGCGACGGTCATGCCGCAGACCGGTTCGGTCGCCTCGGTCGGCTGCGCCGTGGCGGCCGCGACGGTCGGGTCGGCTGACCCGGCGTCGACCGGGCGACCCGACGGGCGGCGGCGCCGCAGGATGATCTCGGCCAGGATCGACACGGCGACCTCCGCGGGCGTGCGAGCGCCGATGTCCAGCCCGGCCGGAGTGTGCACGCTCGTCCGGGCGCCGGCGCCGACGTCGAGGGAGCCTACCGCGGCCTCGCCGCGTTTGCGGCTGGCGACCAGGGCGACGTAGCCGACCCCGGCGGCGAGGGCGGCGGTCAGGACGGCCGCCTCGTCCTCCCGGCCGTGCGAGGCGACGACGACGGCGGTGACCCCGCCGAGGTCCGTACGGTCGGACCGGTCGACGTCGTAGCCGGCCCGCTCGGCGAGATCGCCCAGCGCTGCGGCGATCGGCGAGTCGCCGCGGATGAGCAGCAGCGGAGCGGGAAGGACCGGCTCCAGGAAGATCTCGAGCGTCCCACCGGACAGGCACGGATTGTGCACCGAGAGCGTGCCCTCGGGATCGGGCCCTCCCGCCGGGTCGGGGCCGGCATGATCCGCAGCAGCAACGGTTCGCCGGAGTCGAGCAGCGTCAGGCCCCGGGCGCGCACCGTCGACTCGGCGCACGAGCCGCCGACGAAGCCCTCGATCGTGCCGTCGGTGAATACGACGGCCTCGTCGCCGGGCTTGGCCGAGGTGGGCTTCTCGGCCCGGACGACCCTGGCGTGCACGAACGGCACCCGCTCGGCCCGCAGCGCCGCGGCCCGCGCCCGGACCGTCGGCTCGCTCACGCCGGCCGCCCGCGCACCGATGCCCGCAGCACGGCGCTAGTCGGTGATGGCCAGGTCGGTGCGCATCGGCCGGCCCTGCATCGTCCGCCACACCTGAGCCGGCGTGAACGGCATGTCGGCGTGCCGGACCCCGTAGGGCTGCAGTGCGTCGATGATCGCGTTGACCACCGCGGGAGGTGACCCGACCGTCGCGGACTCGCCGACACCCTTGGCGCCCAGCGGATGGTGCGGCGACGGCGTGACCGTCTCGCCGAGCTCCCAGCTCGGGCACTCCATCGAGGTCGGCAGCAGGTAGTCCATGAAGGAACCGCTGACGCAGGTGCCGTCGGTGTCGAAGGCGATCTGCTGCATCAGCGCCATCCCGACGCCGTCGGCGAGCCCGCCGTGCACCTGGCCCTCGACGATCATCGGATTGATCCGCGGACCGCAGTCGTCGACCGCGATGAAGCGGCGCACCTTGACCACGCCGGTGCCCGGGTCGACGTCGACGACACAGATGTAGGCGCCGAACGGGTAGGTCAGGTTGGGCGGGTTGTAGACGACCGAGGCGTCCAGGTGACCTTCGACGCCGTCGGGGAGCTCGACGGTGCCGTGGCTCGCCATCGCGATCTCGGCCATGGTCTGGCCACGGCTCGGGTCACCCTTGACATACCAGCGGCCGTGCTCCCACTCCAGGTCCTCGGCGCTGACCTCCAGGGTCGCGGCGGCGACGATCCGCGCCTTGTCGCGGATCCGGCGCGACACGACCGCGGCGGCGGCGCCGCTGACCGGCGTCGAGCGGGAGCCGTACGTCCCGAGCCCGAAGGGTGTGTTGTCGGTGTCGCCGTGGATCACCTCGACGTCCTCGGGCGGGATACCGATCTCGTGCGCGACGATCTGCGCGAACGTCGTCTCGTGGCCCTGACCCTGGGTCTGGACCGAGATCCGTAGCTGCGCCTTGCCGGTCGGGTGGATCCGCAGCTCGCAGCCGTCGGCCATGCCGAGGCCGAGAATGTCTATGTGCTTGCGCGGCCCGGCACCGACGCCCTCTGTGAAGAACGACATGCCGATGCCCATCAGCTCCCCACGCGAACGCTTGTCGGCCTGCTCCCGCCGCAGCTCGGCGTAGCCCGCCATGTCCATGGCCTTTTGCAGGGC
>JBPCOR010000115.1:0-2612 GCA_051000035.1 Mycobacteriales bacterium
GCGTTACGCCTGTCCACCTGTGCCGCATCAGACCGGCTGGGCGCCGCGGAGACGATCTGCGCGCGACTGCCGGGCACCCTGCGGGCGTGGACCGCGGGCGCCATCGAAGCGTTGAAGGCCCGTGCGATCGCCGATGCCGCCGAAGCCCTGCCCGCCGCGGACGTCCAGCGGCTGGAGGACCGCGTCCTGCCCCGCGCCGTGCGGCAGACGATCGGGCAACTACGCGCCTCACTCGCGCGAGCCGTCGCCGTCATCGACCCCGACGGTGTCGAAGAACGACATACCCGCGGCGTGCAGGACCGGCGGGTGGAATTGACCCCGGGCAGCGACGGCATGGCACAAAGTTGGGCACTGCTGCCCGCCGACGCCGCGACCCGGCTCTACCAGACCCTCACCACCCACGCCCGCGCGAGTGCGGGCGACGGCCGCACCACCGACCAGCGACGCGCCGACGCCCTCACCGACCTGGCCGAGCTCGCCGACCGCGTCACCGGATCCGGATCGACCACCCCGAGCCCGTTGGTGCGGGTCACCGTGCCCGCCTCGACGCTGCTCGGCCTGGACAACGCCCCCGGCGAACTCGACGGCTACGGCCCGATCCCAGCCAGCATGGCCAGGCGCATCGCCGCCGACGCCACCTGGCGCCGGCTGCTCACCGACGCGACCAGCGGGGCGTTGCTCGACCTCGCCCCACACACCTACCGGCCCTCAGCGGCGCTGGCCGACTTCATCCGGACCCGCGACCGGACCTGCCGCTTCCCCGGCTGTCGCCAACCAGCAGCAGCCGCCGACATCGACCACACAATCCCCCACCCCAGCGGCGGGACAACCCAGGCAAATCTTGCCACCCTGTGCCGCCGCCACCACCTGCTCAAACACGAAACCCGCTGGCAGCTCACCAACCATGGCGACGGCACCCTGACCTGGACAACACCAACCGGACACACCTACCGGACCGAGCCCGAACGCTGGGCGCAAGCCGCCCCCGACCCCGACCCGGCCGGCGACGATCCCCCGCCGTTCTGATCCGGCGTTGGCGCCCGTACGGCATCGCCGCGTTCCCAGGCGCGCGAGCATCGTCGGTGCGTTCGAGCTGATCGATCCGGCCGGTCGCGGCGACCCCACGTGGCGCCGGCGCCCGCAGTCTGCTGCGATAGCCGGATGCATCCCAACGTCGCGCACGTTGCCGAGGTGCTCGCGGGCGCGGGCGCGACCGGGGAGATCCGGACCCTGCCAGCCGCCGCGACCACTGCGAAATCCGCCGCAGCCCAGCTCGGCATCGAGGTCGGCGCCATCGCCAACAGCCTGGTCTTCAGCGCCGACGGTGAGCCGCTCCTCGTGCTCACCAGCGGTGCGCACCGCGTCGACACCGGCCGCATCTCGACGCTCGTCGGCGCCGATCGCATTGAGCGTGCGACACCGGACTTCGTGCGGGCAGCTACCGGCCAGCCGATCGGCGGAGTCGCGCCGATCGGGCATCCAGCGCCCGTCCGCACCCTGGTCGACACCGCGCTGGCTGCCCACGACGTCGTGTGGGCGGCAGCCGGGACCCCGCACACCGTATTCGCCACGTCCTACGACGAGCTCGTCGCGCTGACCGGTGGCAGGCCCGCAGCGGTCGGTGACTGAGTCTCGTGTTGGGGCGGGGTCGCGGCCAGGTGACGGTGAGCCGGTGGTCAGCCGCGCAGCTCTGCGAACGCATCGGCGATGTCCTGGACATCTATGCGGGCGCCATGGGCTACCCGCGACAGGTGGCACGCGCGCGCACGGCCGTGACCATCGAGCACACCGCCCGCCCGGGCTTTCGAGCTGTCGCGGCGCTGGACCGCCGATCGGTCGTGGGATTCGGCTACGGCTACCGCAGCAGCGACGGCCAGTGGTGGCACGAGCAGGTGCGCTGCGCGCTCGCGCAGCCGCCGAGCGAGCCGAGCGCGTTGGCGCAGCCGCCGGGCGGCCCGGCAGCGCAGGCATGGCTCACCGATGCCTTCGAGCTGTCCGAGCTGCACGTCACGCCTGCCGTACAGGGCCGCGGTGTCGGCCGAGCGCTGATCACCCTGCTGCTGGCGGAACTTCCCGAGCGGCGGGTGCTGCTGTCCACGCCCGAAGGTCCGACCCGGGCGTTGGCCCTCTACCAGTCACTCGGCTTCGCCTACCTGCGCCGTGGCTACCTCTTCCCCGGGGACAGCCGGGCCTTCGCCGTCCTCGGGCTGGACGGCCGGCCCGTTGATGGTCCGGACGCCGGCGGGTCCGGCGTGCGGGCCCGCGATGACGCCCGCCCGCCGGCCGATGCGTGACGTCGTCGTTATCGGTGCGGGGCACAACGGCCTGGTGGCCGCATGCTATCTCGCCGCCGCGGGGCTCGACGTCGAGGTGCTGGAGGCGGATACGGTGCTCGGCGGCGCGGTGTCCACTGTGGAACGATTCCCCGGTTACCGCGTCGACCGGGGGTCCAGCGCGCACATCATGTTCCGGCATACCCCGATCGCCGCCGAGCTGCGCCTGGACGACTGCGGCCTTGCATACGACGACATGGAACCGTGGGGATTCGCGCCGTACGACGACGGATCGGGCGGCCAGCAGGCCCTGACGTTCTACCGCGACCTGGACCGCAC
>JBPCOR010000146.1:0-2844 GCA_051000035.1 Mycobacteriales bacterium
ACCGGACTACATCTCGCCGTTCATCGCCGCCCCGATCTGACCCGCCCGACCGGCAACCCGGCGCCAACCTCGCGGGTGCAACGCGCCCGACCGGCAACCCGACGCCAACCTCGCGGGTGCAACGCGCCTGACCGGCAACCCGACGCCAACCTCGCGGGTGCCGCTCGCTACCGCCCACTAAGCGCCGACGTTGTGGGCAGAACGCCGGTCGACCGTGCCGGGCAGTCAGCGGGCGGCGCAAGCACCTTTACCAGCCAGAGCCGCCGACACGCCGGCCGCCACCCGGCGTGTGCTGTCGGCCGCCTGGTAAAGGGAGCCCGCACGCCAACCTCCGGTCACCCGATCGGCACCTTTACCAGTCCTGCCGCGCGACACGCCGCGACCGGCACAGCGTGTCGCTGCGGGCACCTGGTAAAGCCGCAGGATCGGGGCGCGTTACGAGGCCCGGCGCTCGAGCAGCTTGTCCAGCCGGATCGGCAGATCACGCACCCGGATGCCGGTCGCATTGTGGACGGCGTTGGCCACCGCCGCCGCCGTGCCGGTGATGCCGATCTCGCCGATCCCCTTGATACCCATCGGATTGACGGTGTCGTCCCGCTCGTCGACCCACGACGCATCGATGTCGCCGATGTCCGCGTTCGAGGCGATGTGGTAGCTCGCGAAGTCGTGGTTGGCGTAGTCGCCGAAAACCGCGTCCATCAGCGATTCCTCGAACAACGCCATCGACACGCCCATGACCATCCCGCCGATCAGTTGCGAGCGCGCGGTCCTGGCGTTGACTATCCGGCCGACGCCGAAGACCCCGACCAGCCGCGGCACCCGCACCTCGCCGGTATCCATGTCGACCTGTACCTGGGCGTACTGCGCGCCGAAAGCGTAACGCGCCACCTTGGGCATCGCCTTGATGTCCTCGGCCGTATCGACCCGCACCTCGACACCCTCGCCCGGCACGCCGCCGGCCGTCTTCGCGCGCAACTCCCGGCACGCCTTGACAGTCGCGAAGCCCCAGGACGTGGTCCCCATCGACCCGCCGGCGATCATCGCCGGGCCGAAATCGCTGTCACCGATGCGGATCCGGACCGACTCCATCGGCACCCGCAGCTCGTCGGCCGCGATCTGCGTGATGGCGGTCCAAGCGCCGGTGCCGATGTCGGCCGCGGTGATCTCCAGCACGAAGGTGCCGTCGGGAACCGTCCGTAGCGTCGCCGTCGACGGGGCGCATCGGGCCGGGTAGGTCGAGGCCGCGACCCCGAGCCCGAGTGCGTACCGGCCGTCCCGCCAGCCGCCCGGTCGCGTGGGCCGGGCCTGCCAGCCGATCCGGCGGGCGCCCTCGCGCAGGCATTCCACCAGGCTCCGGCTGGAGAACGGCAGCCCGGACTCCGGATCCACGTCGGGCTCGTTGCGTATCCGCAGTTCCACCGGGTCGACGCCGCACGCCTCGGCGAGTTCGTCCATCGCCGACTCGAGCGCGTACATCCCCGGCGCCTCCCCCGGCGCCCGCATCCACCGCGGCGTGGGTACGTCGAGGGCCGCGACCCGGTGGGTGGTGCGCCGGGCCGGGGCGGCGTACATCATCCGCGAGCAGACGGCGGTCTGCTCGGCGAATTCCAGCACGGTCGAGGTCTGCTCGGCGGCGTCGTGGATGATCGCCCGCAGCCGGCCGTCGGCGTCGGCGCCGAGCCGGACCCGCTGCAGCGTCGGCGTGCGATAGCCGACGAGGGCGAACATCTGCTGGCGGGTCAGCACCACCCGCGCCGGGCGGCCGACCTCGCGGGCCGCCATCGCGGCGAGGACCACCGGCGGCCGGGCGGACCCCTTGGCACCGAACCCGCCGCCGACGTGCTCGCTGACGATCCGGACGTCGCCCGGCGGCAGGGCGAAGAGTCTCGCGACGCTGCGGTGCACGCTCGCCGCTCCCTGGTTGGAGTCGTAGACGGTCAACGAGTCGCCGTCCCAGACGGCCGTCGCGGCGTGCGGCTCCATCGGGTTGTTGTGCTCCGCCGGCGTCGAATACTGCTGGTCCACAACGACTGCCGACGCCGCCAACGCCGCATCGGGGTCGCCGTCCTCGGTGTCGGCCGGGTACCCGGGGTTCACCTTCTCCGGCGTGTACAGCTTCGCGTGGTCGGCGGTCAGCACGACGTCGGCGGGTTCCTCGTCGTAGCTCACCGGCACCGCCTCGGCGCCGGCGCGGGCCGTCTCCAGGGTGGTGGCGATGACGAGGGCGACGATCTGACCGCGGTAGGCGACGCGGGCATCCTGCAGGATGAGCAGCTCGGCATCGCCGGGGTCGGTGAGCCGGGGGGCGTTGTCGTGGGTGATAACGGCCAGCACGCCCGGCAGGGCCAGCACCGCAGCGGTGTCGATCGCGGCGACCCGCCCGCGCCCGACGGTGGCCTGGGCCGGCCACGCGTAGACCAGGTCGTCGAAGCCGTACTCAGCGGCGTAGCGGGCCTGCCCGGTGACCTTCGCGACACCTTCCAGCCGGCTGACCGACGCGCCGACCGACCGCGTGAGCGTCTCGGGACTTGCCATTAGGCGGCCTCCTCGGCAAGCTCGGTCAGCGTCGACACGACGATATTGGTGACCAGCGGGACCTTGAAAGCGTTGTCCCGCAAGGGTTCTGCCGCCTCCAGCTCGACCTCGGCGGCCCGCCGGAAGGCCTCGGCGGTGGCCGGCCGGCCGCGCAACTCCGCCTCCGCCCGCCGGGCCCGCCACGGCACCGGGGCGACCGCAACGAACGCGAGCCACACGTCGGCGACGATGCCGTCAAGCACGGACAGCGCCGCCGCCAACGAGGCGACCGCGGAGGCGTACGAGGCGCGGTCGCGGACCTTGCGGTAC
>JBPCOR010000237.1:0-9195 GCA_051000035.1 Mycobacteriales bacterium
CCGTACGGCGAGGTTGACCGATCGCACTGCGGGCGCGGGCGCACCCCGGTAGGTGTAACCCGCGTCCGACGCCGTCACCAACGACTCCCCGACCACCGACCCCCGGGCCGGCCTGGGCTCTCGCCGCCCCGGCAGCCACACACCGGCAGCGGCGAGCTCGCCGGCGTAGGCGGAGACGACCCGGTCCGG
Organism: Mycobacteriales bacterium; assembly: GCA_051000035.1. Taxonomy (GTDB): domain Bacteria; phylum Actinomycetota; class Actinomycetes; order Mycobacteriales; family QHCD01; genus QHCD01. The sequence continues at coordinate 190 of JBPCOR010000237.1, forward strand.
CGTGCCGTCGGCGAGCAGGCCAACGCCGGCGTCGAGCACCACCACCCGGTCGAACAGCGGCAGCCACGCCTGGACCCGTTGCTCGACGACGATCGCCCCGGCGCCGGTGGCAGCAAGCGCCCGACGTACCGACGCCCGCACCATCGCCGCACCGTCGGGATCCAGATTCGCCGTCGGCTCGTCCAGGCAGAGCAGCCCGGGGCGGATCGCGAGTACGCCGGCCAGCGCGAGGCGCTGCTTCTCCCCACCCGACAGTGCCGCGGTCGGGCGATCCCGGCCGTAGCCGAAGCCGACCATGTCCAGCGCCTCGTCGACCCTGGCCCAGATCTGCCCGGCCGGTACGGCGTGATTCTCCGGCCCGAACGCGACGTCGTCGCCGGCCCGCGGCATCACCAGCTGGGTCTCCGGGTCCTGCAGCACCAGCCCGCTGCGATGCCGGGCGTCGTACGCCGGCTCGCCGTCGACGAGCAGCTCGCCGGCCGCCTCGCCGCTCTCGGCGGACTGCAGGATGCCCGCGATCGCGGCCAGCAGCGTCGACTTGCCCGCCCCCGACGCACCCAGCAGCAGCACTCGCTCGCCGGCTTCGACGCAGAGGTCGACGTCGCGGACGGCCCAGGCCGACCGCCCGGCGTGCCGCCAGCCGAAACCGCGCGCAACCACCCCGGCCGGCCGGATCCCGCCCGATGGCACGTGGGTCAGATCGACTTCTGCTGCCGGCCGGACCCGAACGGCGCGAGCACCCCGGTCGCGGCGAGAGCGCGGGTGATCGCCCAGCACACCCAGCCGGCAATAACCACCCCGGACAGCAGCAGAACGCCGAGATAGGCGAGCTGCCAGCCGGGGGAGAATTCCGGGTAGTAGCGGTAGATCCACAGGTCCAGCACGCCCTCGGCGAGCGCCGACAGCGCACCCGCGGCGACCGCGACCGGCAGCCGGAAGCTGCGGTACCGGATCGCGGCGAACGCCAATTCCGCCCCGAGGCCCTGCACGATCCCGTAGACGATGATCGAGGAGCTGCTCCACTGCACGGCGATCAGCGCTGAGAAGAGGCCGGCGAGCGCCTCGGTGTAGATCGCCGCACCGGGCTTGCGGATGACCAGCGCGCCCACCACGCCGGACATCCACCAGACACCGGCGATGATCCCGGCCGACGGTGGGAACCAGGTGAAGGCAGCGGTCAGCGCGGCCGACGCGTTGTCCCAGCCCCAGTAGACGGCGCCGAAGACCGCGGCGATCACGGACGCCACGATGATGTCCACGGTGCGCCACCGGTAGCTCGGCGGCCGGACCCGCACGACGAGGCCAGGGCCCGCCGCCTGTGATGAGGTCATGGGTGTCACCTTCCGTTCGAGGATTCGAACGGGGCCGGGGAAAGGGCTCGGACCCTTCCTCCGCGAGTAAACCGACTCCCTGCGCTGGCATGACCCAGATCAGGTAGAAGGGTCTGCGGTCTCCCGCACTCTCAGCGCTTGCACGCTCCCCTGTCGCTGTTGCCTTGCACACCATACCCGCCCGGCCCGACCCGGGCGCCGGCGGCACCGGCTGGGGGCGGCGCCTCGTGCACTACCGTCGTGGGGCCGGATTGTCCCGGCCCACCGAGCGGCGAGGAGCGCACTGTGCAGGTCTGGCCCGGTACGTCCTACCCTCTCGGAGCGATGTATGACGGGGTTGGGACCAATTTCTCGCTGTTCTCCGAGGTGGCCGAACGCGTCGAACTGTGCCTCTTCGACCGCGAGGGCGCCGAGGTCCGGGTCGACCTTCCCGAGGTCGACGGCTTCGTCTGGCACGGCTACCTGGCGCAGGTCGCGCCCGGGCAGCTCTACGGCTACCGCGTGCACGGTCCGTACGACCCCGGCGCGGGGCTGCGGTGCAACCCCACGAAGCTGCTCCTGGACCCCTACGCCAAGGCCGTCCACGGTCGCGTCGACTGGGACGACGCCGTCTTCGGCTACGACCCGGCCGCACCGCAGCGCAAGAGCGCCAGCGACTCAGCGATGCACATGCCCAAGTCGGTCGTCATCAACCCGTACTTCGAATGGGCCAACGACCGGCCGATCGCCCGGCCCTACAACGAGAGCTTCATCTACGAGGCGCACGTGCGGGGGTTCACCATCGCCCACCCCGCCATCCCGCCGGAGCAGCGCGGCACCTACGCCGGGCTCGCCCACCCGGCCGTGATCGAGCACCTCACCCGGCTCGGCGTGACCGCGATCGAGCTGATGCCGGTGCATCAGTTCGTGCACGATCACCGGTTGGTGCAGGCCGGGCTGGCGAATTACTGGGGCTACAACACCGTCGGATTCCTGGCGCCGCACAACGGCTACTCCGTCGCCGGCACCGGCTCGGTGTCGGTGCTGTCCGATCGGCCGGGGATGCCCGGCCAGCAGGTCACCGAATTCAAGGGCATGGTCAAGGCCCTGCACGAGGCCGGCATCGAAGTGATCCTCGACGTCGTCTACAACCACACCGCCGAGGGCAACGACATGGGGCCGACGCTGTCGCTGCGCGGAATCGACAACGCCGCGTACTACCGGCTCGCGGAGGACCACCCGGACAAGTACGTCGACTACACCGGCACCGGCAATTCGTTCAACGTCCGTCACCCACACTCACTGCAGCTGATCATGGATTCGCTGCGCTACTGGGTGTCCGACATGCACGTCGACGGATTCCGGTTCGATCTGGCCGCGACCCTGGCCCGCGAATTCTACGACGTCGACCGGCTCTCGGCGTTCTTCGACATCGTCCAGCAGGACCCCACGATCAGCCAGGTGAAACTGATCGCCGAGCCGTGGGACATCGGCCCGGGTGGATACCAGGTAGGCAACTTTCCGCCGTTGTGGACCGAGTGGAACGGGAAGTACCGCGACACCGTCCGCGATTTCTGGCGCGGCGAGCCCGCAACTCTCGGAGAATTCGGCAACCGCATCACCGGATCGTCGGACCTGTACGAGCATTCCAGCCGGCGCCCGGCGGCGAGCATCAATTTCGTTACCTGCCACGACGGTTTCACCCTTGCTGACCTCGTCTCCTACAACGAGAAACACAACGACGCCAACGGCGAGGACAACAGAGACGGCGAAAGCCACAACCGATCCTGGAACTGCGGCGTCGAAGGCGAAACCGACGACCCGAAAATCCTGGAGCTGCGCGCCCGGCAACGCCGCAACCTCCTCACCACGCTGCTTCTCTCGCAGGGTGTGCCGATGCTGCTCTACGGCGATGAATTGCGGCGTAGCCAGAACGGCAACAACAATGCGTACTGCCAGGACAACGAGCTGACCTGGATCGACTGGAGTAACGCGGACGAGGATTTGATCGCGTTCACGGCGATGCTGGCCGAGCTCCGGCGTCGCCATCCCGTGTTCCGGCGGCGGCGGTTCTTCGACGGCCGTGCGGTCCGCCGGGGCGGTGGGGAGCCGCTGCGCGACATCGCGTGGTTGACCCCGGCCGGTGAGGAGATGACCGACGAGGATTGGGGTTCCCGCTTCGGCCGGTCGGTGGCTACCGTCCTCAACGGGAAGGGGATATCCGACGTCGACGCTCGCGGCCGGCGGGTCGAGGACGACACGTTCTGGTTGTGTTTCAATGCCCATGACCAGCCGATGGACTTCACCGCCCCGCCTCCCGAATACGCCCCGAGCTGGACGATGGTCGTCGACACCGAGCGGCTGGAAGTCGACGATCCGGCCGTCGTCTCGCCGTTGAAGAAGCTCACCGTCGGCTCGCGCGCCCTGGTGGTGCTCCGCGCCGACGACGCTCCCGTTGACTGAGCTGCCGCCGGCGGCTGGGCTGCCGCGGGCCCGGCGATGACGACTCCCCGCTCGACGTACCGGGTGCAGGTCCGGCCCGGGTTCGACCTGGACGACACCGCCGACATTCTGGATTACCTGCGGCAGCTCGGCGTCAGCCACCTCTACACGTCACCGCTGCTAGCCGCCACACCCGGGTCGCAGCACGGCTATGACGTCGTCGACCACACCCGCGTCGGCGCGCAGATCGGTGCTGAGCCGGCCCGCCGCCGGCTCGCCGATGCCCTGCGACGCCACGGCATGGGGCTGGTGGTCGACATCGTGCCCAACCACATGGGCGTCGAGGACGCCGCGGCCAACCGGCTGTGGTGGGACGTCCTCGCGCTCGGGCCGCAGTCTGTCTACTCCCGATTCTTCGACATCGACTGGTCCCGGGGCCGGGTGCTGCTGCCCGTCCTCGGCGACTCCCCCGACGAGCTGGACCGGCTCCGGCTGCAGGACGGCGAGCTGCGCTATTACGAGCACCGGTTTCCTCTTGCCGCGGGCACCACGCCCTCGCCGCGCCGGCCGGCGGAGGTGACGGCGCAGCAGGTGCACGACCGGCAGCACTACGAGCTGGTCTCCTGGCGCCGCGCGTCGGCCGACCTGAATTACCGGCGCTTCTTCGCCATCTCGACGCTGGCGGGCATCCGCGCCGAGGACCCGGTCGTCTTCGCGGAGAGCCACCGCGAGGTGCTTCGCTGGGCGGCGGAGGGCGACCTGGACGGGCTCCGGATCGACCACCCGGACGGCCTGGGCGACCCGGGCGGATACCTCGAACGGCTCGCCGCGGCCGCGCCGACCGGGACGTGGATCGTGGTCGAGAAGATCCTCGGGCCCGGCGAGTCACTCCCACCGACCTGGCGCTGCGCGGGCACGACCGGGTACGACGCGCTCGCGCTCGTCGACGGCGTGCTGGTCGACCCGGCCGGCGCTGGCCCACTCCGTGCGCTCGCGGCCGAGCTCACCGGCCCCACGCCGGACTGGCCGGCGCTGGTCCGCGACCGCAAGCGCGCCGTTGCGACCGGGATCGAGCAGTCGGAGGTCCGCCGCCTGGCCGAGGTCGCGCTCGTCGGCATCGACGCCACCGACACCAACCGCACGTCGGTCCGGGCGGCGATCGCGGAGCTGCTCGCCCGATTCCCCGTCTACCGCTCCTACCTCCCGGCGTACGGCGTCGAGCATCTCGACTCGACGCTCGGGAGCGCCCGGGACGCCCGCCCCGATCTCGCGCCGGCGTTCGACCTGCTCGGCCCGCGCCTGCACGACCCGGCCGACGAGCTCGCGATCCGATTCCAGCAGCAGACCGGCGCGGTGACGGCCAAGGCGGTCGAGGACTGCGCCTACTACCGTTACACCCCGTTCGTCGCGGCCAACGAGGTCGGCGGTGACCCGGGCCGGATCGGCCTGCCGACGAAGGATTTCCACGCCGCGTTGCGGCAGCGGCAGGACGCTATCCCCGACGCCATGACCGCACTGTCCACCCACGACACGAAGCGATCCGAGGACGTGCGGGCACGGCTCGCCGTACTGGCGGAAGTGACCGACGAGTGGACCGGCGTGCTGCGCCGGCTCGTCACCGCGGCGCCGCTGCCGGACGGCTCGCTGGCCAATCTGCTGTGGCAGACCGTGGCTGGCACCTGGCCGATCGAGCGGGAGCGACTGCATGCCTACGCCGAGAAGGCAGCGCGCGAATCCGGGGCGAGCACCGGCTGGGATCAGCCCGACGCGGCGTTCGAGGCGTCCGTACGCGACGCACTCGACCATTGCTACGACGACCCGGCGGTGCGCGCGGTGATCGAGGATTTCACCGCCGCCATCACGCCATACGGCTGGTCCAATTCGCTTGCTGCCAAGCTGATCTCGCTCACCATGCCGGGTGTCCCGGACGTCTACCAGGGCACCGAACTCTTCGACAACTCACTCGTCGACCCGGACAACCGTCGACCAGTGGACTTCGCCGCCCGGCACAGCGTGCTCACCCGCATCGACGCCGGCGAGTTGCCGCCGATCGGCGCGGACGGCGCTGCCAAGCTGCTGGTCAGCGCCCGCGCTCTGCGCCTGCGCCGGGACCGCCCGGAGCTGTTCACCACCTACCGGCCGCTGGTGGCGGCCGGCCCGGCCAGCGAGCACGTCATCGCCTTCGACCGGGGCGGCGCCGTCACGATCGTCACCCGGCTGCCCGTCGCGCTGGACCGCGGCGGTGGCTGGCAGGCCAGCACGCTCGATCTGCCGGCCGGTGACTGGGTCGACATCCTCACCCGGCGCCCGCAGGCCGGTGGCCCACGCCCGATGGCAGAGCTCGCCGCCACCTACCCGGTCGCCCTGCTCGCCCGACACTGACCACGCCTCTCCGAGCACAATCGCGGTTATGACGCGGAGATTGTTCCGGCGGCAGGTCGGCGCGATGGTGCTCGTCGTGATCGCCGGCTGCGCGACCGGCTGTCACGGATCGTCACCGCTCGGCGCCGCCGAGCCGGCCGTCGCGCCAACCGTCGGGCCGGCCCCGGTCGGCGTGGTGCGGTCGGTGGGCATCCGGCCGGAGGGCATCGCCGTGGACGCCCGCACCGGAATCGTGGCCGTCACCGTCCGCGACCCGAACCGGTTGCTACTGCTCGATGACCGGACGCTGGCCCGGCGGCGAGCGATACCGCTGCCCGGACACGCCCGCCACCTCACCCTCGCCGCGCCCGGCGGGCCGGTGCTCGTCCCCGCCGAGGATGCCGACACCCTCGTTCAGGTCGCGCTGCCCCGGGGAAGCACGCGCGCCACCCGCGTCGGCCGCAGCCCACACTCCGCCGCGGCGGTCGGCGGCGGTCACACCATCGTCGGCAACGAGGTCGGCGGCACGCTATCCGTCCTCCGGCCGGGACACGTCGTACGTACCATCGGCGGCCTCCGCCAGCCCGGCGGAGTCGTCGCGGCCGGATCCCTCGTCGCCGTCGTGGACGTCGGATCGTTCACCCTGACGACCTACGATCTCGCGACCGGACGGCGGATCACGACCGCCAAGGCCGGTGCCGGCCCGACCCACGCCGTCCTGGCCGCTCCCGATCGGCTGGTGGTCGCCGACACCCGAGGGGACGAACTGCTCGTCTTCGATCCGCAACCCCTGCGGCTGCTCTCCCGCGTCGCGCTGCCGGGGACGCCGTACGGCCTGGCCGCAGACCCGGCGACGGGCACCGTCTGGGTCACCCTCACCGCCACCAACCAGGTCGTGGGCATGCGATTGACCGGCAGCCGCTTGCATCTGATCGTCCGGTATCCGACCGTGCCGCAACCCAACACCGTCGCCGTCGCGCCGGGTAGCCACATGGTGTACGTGGCAGGCGCCGGCCGCGGCCAGGTGCAGCTGATCAGCCGCTGAGACGCCCCGTGCCGACAGGCGGCCCAGGCGCGGGGGTCGAGATGCGCGTCAGATGTGCGCGATGCGGTTTCGGCCGGCGCCCTTCGCGCGGTAGAGCGCAGCGTCGGCGGTGGCCAGGAGCTCGGTCGGGCTGGCCGTGTCGCCCGGGGCAAGTGTGGTGATACCGATCGATGCCGTGACCGACACGAGATGCCCGTCGAATTCGACGGTGTGCGCGGCGATCCGCCGACACACCCGGGCGGCGATGTGCCGCGCCGCGGCCGCGTCGGCAGTGAGCGCGGCGACGAATTCCTCCCCGCCGAAGCGTCCGATGAGGTCTATTCCGCGCAGATCCGACCGCAGCAGGTCGGCAATCTCAACCAGCACCTGGTCGCCGACGAGGTGCCCGTGGGTGTCGTTGACTGCCTTAAAATGATCGAGGTCGAGCAGCAACACCGACACCGGCCGATGGTCCCTTGCTGCCCGGGCGAGCTCACGCTCCAGCTCCAGCTGCCAGATCGCGGCGTTGAGCAGCCCTGTCTTTGCATCGGTCCGCGCAGCCGTGCGCAGCTGGGCATGCAGCAGGGAACGCTGCAGCATGATCGTCGGCGCCAGCGCCGCGAGCACGAGGACCGGCGAGTCGGCCACGAGCGCGGCGACGACCACGGCCGCCGAAATCTCCACCGCGATCAGTTGCAAGGTCTCCCGATCCGGCAGCACCTCCCGCCAGCGGCCCGGGCTACTGAGCCGTATCGCCGTGGCGACGAGCAGACTGTTGGCGGCCGCATCCAGTACACCCACCGCGAGCGCGAGCAGCAGCAGGATCGGCGCGGCGCCGTCCCAGTCATGCAACGGTCGTGCACCGACTGCCGCATGGAAGATCCGGTTGGCAGCCAGGTGGGCGAGACCGATCGAGGCCAAGCTGAATATCTGCCGGTACGGCGGAGAGGGTGTGCCGGTGCGTTGTGCACGACAACGGCCCGGGATCGCCGCCAGCAGAGCGTACGGACCTGGCAGCAGCAACGCGACCGGCAGGGTCCACACCGACATGAGATCCTGGGCGACGCCAGCGACCTCGCCGATTCGACGCATCGCCTCGACGCACGCCAAGCCACAGACGGTCAGCAACGCAAAGAGCAGCAGGTCCCGCCGGCCGCCGAATCCACCCGTGACCGCCGATGCGGCGAAGCCGCCGAGAGCAGCGGCATCGACGGCCAAGACGTAGAGCAGCGACGCCGGGGGCAACGTCCACACCGTCCAGGCCCGCGGCGATTTGAGGCCTGGCCGAGGCTGACTACTCACCGTAGTCGACCGTGGCAAGAGTTGTCACCCGAACGGGTAAGCGGGATGCTTACCAGGTACACCCAGTCACCCCTACTTCTGGAGGTCAGATGAGACGCGCTCGCCACACGGTCTGGAACTGATCCAACGGTTGTGGCAGACCCTCGGTGGCCGACCTTGGTTATCGTCTCACGAATCCCGCGCTCCGCGAAGAGGAGCCACGGGGCGCAGCGATAACGCGCCGACGAGACGGATGACTGTGAGGGCATCTCGACCCCGCCGACCGTCCAGCGGAACCGAATGCCCAGGTAGGGCACGATAGGCGCCGTGCCCATTGCCCACCGACGACGGATAACCCTCCCTCACGGCGGTCCCGGCCCGGCACGGCGGCTCCCAACCTGGCCGGTTGCCACCCGATGAGCGCCTTCGACGTATGGGCGCCAAATGCGGACCGCGTACGAATCCGGCTCACCGGCGGCGAGTTGGCCGAGCCCGCAGAGCTCGAGATGGCCCGAGCCGACGACGGCTGGTGGCACCTCGACGCGCCGGACGGCACGCCGGGCACCGACTACGCCTTCCTGCTCGGTG
>JBPCOR010000259.1:0-2673 GCA_051000035.1 Mycobacteriales bacterium
GTGGTGGCCGAGGACTGCTGGGCGACGTAGTAGGTCGACGGGAAGAGCATCCCCTCCAGCCGGCCGTGCGCGTAGGTGGGCAGCCCCAGCTTCCCCGGCTGCGCCGCGGCGGCCCGGTAGGCGGCCAGCGGCACCTTGGTGTGGGTGGCGAGCAGCGCGAGCGTCTGATCGACGGTCAGGCCCTCAGGGATCGTGACCTGCCCGACGCGGGATGTCGGGTCGAGCATCAGCGTCAGGGCTGCTGCAGCGCTCATCGACCTGTGCATCCGGTATGTCGCGGGCTGGATGTTGACCGAGCGCGGGTCCTTCTTCGCCGTGGTCAGGAACGCGCGTTCGCTCGCGACGACGTCCGCCTTGACCAGTGCGGCGGCGATATCGCCGGCGGTGGCCCCGGACTCGACCTCGACCAGGACCGTGCCGGTCCCGCTGCCCTGGTAGTCCGGAACGGCGCGGAATTCCCGCACGATGGCGCGCCCGCCGATGAACGCACCGACCGCGAGGACGATGACGACGGCGAGCGCGATGACCGGGGCGACCCGCCGACGCATCGGCGGACGCCTACGGTGCCCGGTCGGAGGGGCCGGCTGATCGTCGTCGACCCCGAGGATGGACAGGTCACTCACCGGTCGGTCCCCCATCTACGCGCCCTGCGGTCGGTGCCGCCGGGGTCGCTGGGTTGCGGGTCTGGTCGAGCCACGCTTGGAGTATCAGCACAGCGGCGGCCTGGTCAACCATGGCGCGCTGTCGGCGCGTCGAGACGCCCCGCCGGGACAGCCCGCGGCTGGCGTCGACCGTCGTGAGGCGCTCGTCGGCGAAATGCACCGGGACCGGCGCGATCCGGGCCTCGACCCGCCCGGCGTACTCGCGTGCCGCGACGGCGGCCGGCCCATCCCGCCCGGCCAGGGTGCGCGGCAGCCCGACGACCACCGCCGTCACGTCGTACTCCGCCACCAGGCCGGCGAGCTCCTCGATGTCCCGGTCACCGGACCGGTCCCGCCGCAGCGTCACCACCGGCAGGGCGACCTTGCCGTCCGGGTCGCTGCGGGCGATGCCGACCCGGACGGACCCGACGTCCACGCCGATCCGCACGCCGCGCCGTGACGGGCCGATCCGCACGCCGCGCTGTGACGGGCCGATCCGCACGCCGCGCGGCGGCACGGGAGGCCCACCGGCGACCGGGGCGGTCATCCGCCGCTCGTGACCGTCTCGCCGACGGCGTGCTCGGCAGCGCGGATCGCCGCGTCCACCCCGCCGGGGTCGGTGCCACCGCCCTGCGCCAGGTCATCCTTGCCGCCGCCCCGGCCGCCCACAGCGGGGGCGACCGCTCGCAGCAGCTCCGCTGCGGACAGCCGCCAGCCGCGCGCCGTGTCGTTGGTCGCGACGACGAAGGACACCCGCCCGTCCGCGGGCGCGAGCAGCACGACCACGCCGGGGCGGGCCGCGTCGAGCCGGCCCCGCACCTCCGCGGCGAGCGTCCGCAGGTCGGCGGCGGCGGTGCCCTCGGGCAGTGCGGCGCCGACAAGGGCGACACCGTAGACGTCCCGGGCGGCGGCGGCGAGCTGACCGGCGCCGGCGAGCGCGGCCCGCGCATGGACGCCGGCGAGCTCCTTCTCCGCCGCCCGCAGCCGCTCGACCATGCCGTGGACGCGGTCGACCAGCTGGTCCCGCGGCGCCTGCACGGCATCGGCGAGCTGGCCGACGAGGCTGTGCTCGGCGGACAGGAAGTCGAACGCGTCCCGCCCGACGAGCGCCTCAACCCGGCGTACGCCGGACCCGATCGAGGAGTCGGCCACCAGCTTGACCAGGCCGAGCTGACCGGCCGCCGGCGCGTGCGTGCCGCCGCACAGCTCGCGGGAGTAGTCGCCACCGATCTCGACCACCCGCACCCGCTCGGGGTACTTCTCGCCGAACAGCGCCATGGCGCCCATCTCGCGGGCGGATTCCAGGTCGGTCACGAATGCTCCGACCGGCAGATCCTCGGCCACGTCGGCGTTGACCTCGTCCTCGACGTCGCGCAGCACGCTCGCCGGCACCGAGCCGGGCGTGGTGAAGTCGAATCGGAGCCGCCCGGGCGCATTCAGCGATCCGGCCTGCCGGGCGGAGTCCCCGAGGGCGCCGCGCAGCGCCCGGTGGACCAGGTGGGTGGCGGTGTGCGCGCGGGATACAGCGCGCCGCCGCACGACGTCGATGTCGGCCCGCACCGCGTCGCCGACCGCGATCTCACCGGCGTCGACCCGGGCCCGGTGCACGATCAGGCCGGGCACCGGGCGCTGCACGTCGAGCACCGTCAGCTCGGCGTCCGGGGCCGACAGGCTGCCGAGATCGGCCTGCTGCCCGCCGGACTCGGCGTAGAACGGGGTCGTGTCGAGCACCACGCCGACCTCGTCGCCGGCCGTCGCCGCCGGCACGCCGGCGTCGCCCGCAAGCAGCGCGACGATGCGCGCCTGCCCCGATCCCTCGACGTAGCCGGTGAAGTCCGTCGCACCATACGTGTCGAGCAGCCGGCGGTAGGGCGACAGATCCGCGGGCCCGGCCCGGCGCCCGATCGCGTCGGCCTTGGCCCGCTGCTGCTGCTGGGCCATCAGCTCGCGGAACGCCGTCTCGTCGACCGTGAGCCCCTCGTCGCCGGCCATCTCGACGGTCAGTTCGAGCGGGAAGCCGTAGGTGTCGTGC
>JBPCOR010000281.1:0-6310 GCA_051000035.1 Mycobacteriales bacterium
TTCATCACCACGACCGGCAACAAGGACGTCATCACCGCCGATCACATGGAGAAGATGAAGCACCAGGCCATCGTCGGCAACATCGGGCACTTCGACAACGAGATCGAGATGACCGAACTCGCCGCCACCAAGGGGATCGAGCGGGTCGTCATCAAGCCGCAGGTCGACGAGTGGATCTTCCCCGACGGCCACGGCGTGATCGTGCTGTCGGAGGGACGGCTGCTGAACCTCGGCAACGCCACCGGGCATCCGAGCTTCGTGATGAGCAACTCCTTCACCAACCAGGTGATCGCGCAGATCGAGCTCTTCACCAAGCCCGAGGACTACGACAAGGCCGTCTATGTGCTGCCGAAGCTGCTGGACGAGAGGGTGGCGCGGCTGCACCTCGACGCGCTCGGCGTGAAGCTCACCACGCTGACCGCGGCGCAGTCCGCCTACACCGGGATCCCGGTCGGGGGGCCGTACAAGGCCGACCAGTACCGCTAATGATCCGGCGGCAGCCGGACCCGGCACGGCTGTGATCGCCACCTACGACGTCGCCGACCCCGGCCGGGCCCAGGCCGGGGTCGCCCGGGTGCGGTGGGCCGACCGGGACATGCCGGTGCTACGGCAGATCCGGGACAGGTTCGCCCGGCAACGGCCGTTCGACGGCCTGCGCATCGGGTGCTGCATGCACGTCACCGCCGAGACCGCGAATCTGCTGCGGGCGCTGGTGGCGGGCGGCGCACAGGTGTCGATCGCGGCGTCCAATCCGCTCTCCACTCAGGACGACACCGCGGCGGCGCTCGCCACCGAGTACGGCGTCGCGGTCTACGCCCGCGCCGGGGTCGACATCGCCGGCTACTACCGGCACATCGGCGCGGTGCTCGACCACCGTCCGGACCTGGTCCTGGACGACGGATGCGACCTGGTGAGCACGCTGCACGCCGACCGCACCGACATCCTCGGCGGCGTCCTGGCCGGCTGCGAGCAGACCGCGACCGGGCTGGTCCGGCTGCGGGCGATGTCCCGGGCCGGCGCGCTGCGGATCCCGATGATCGCGGTCAACACGACCGGGACCAAACAGCTCTTCGACAACGTCTACGGCACCGGTCAGTCCACTGTGGACGCCATCCTGCGGACGACCAACACGCTGCTCGCCGGCAGCGTCGTCGTGGTCGCCGGGTACGGCTTCTGCGGCCGCGGGGTGGCCATCCGGGCCCGCGGCCTCGGCGCGTCGGTCATCATCACCGAGATCGATCCCACCCGGGCGCTGGATGCATCGATGACCGGCTTCACCGTGATGCCGATGGCGCGCGCCGCCGCTCTCGGAGACATCTTCATCACCGCGACCGGCAACACCGGCGTGGTCACGGCGGATCATTTCGCCGAGATGAAGGACGGCGCGATCCTGCTCAACGCCGGGCACTTCGACGTCGAGATCGACGTACGCGCGCTGCGGGATGCGGCGTCGGAGGTGCGCCGGGGGGTGCGACCACACGCCGATGAGTACGTCCTGGCGGGCGGACGCCGGCTCATCCTGCTCGCGCAGGGCCGGGTCGCGAATCTCGCCGCCGCCGAGGGGCACCCACCGGCCGTCATGGACATGTCCTTCGCCGATCAGGCGCTCACCGCCGCCTGGCTGGTCGGGCGGGCCGGTGACCTGAAGGCCGAGGTATACGACGTACCGGCCGAGGTCGACGAGGAGGTTGCCCGGCTGAAGCTCGCCGCACTCGGGGTCGGAATCGATGCCCTGACCGTCGAGCAGGAGGCCTACCTGGACTCCTGGGAGCAGGGAAGCTAGTCCGCGGTCGGCCACGGTGCGGTGCGGTGCGGCGGCGAGGTGCCACGATAGGGGCCATGAGTGGCCGCGTACTGGTGGTCGACGACGACCCCGCCCTCGCCGAGATGCTCGGTATCGTCCTGCGCGCCGAAGGTTTCGAACCGTCGTTCGTCGCCGACGGCACCGCGGCCCTGAGCGCCTTCCGGACCGTGTCGCCCGACGTGGTCTTGCTCGACCTGATGCTTCCGGGCCTGAACGGCATCGACGTATGCAAGGCGATCCGGGCCGAGTCCGGCACCCCGATCGTGATGTTGACCGCGAAGACGGACACCGTCGACGTCGTGCTCGGACTGGAATCCGGCGCCGATGACTATGTGATGAAACCGTTCAAACCCAAGGAGCTGGTCGCCCGGATCCGGGCCCGGATGCGACGTGGCGACGACACGTCCGTCGAGTCGCTGTCGATCGGCGACCTGCGCATCGACGTGACCGGTCACGCCGTCGCCCGCGACGGCACGTCGATCGCGCTGACGCCGCTGGAATTCGACCTGCTGGCGACCCTGGCGCGAAAACCACGTCAGGTGTTCAGCCGCGAGGTGCTGCTCGAGCAGGTGTGGGGATACCGGCACTCCGCTGACACCCGCATGGTCAACGTGCACGTGCAACGATTGCGGTCCAAGATCGAATGGGATCCGGAGAACCCTCGCTTCGTGCTCACCGTCCGCGGGGTGGGCTACAAGGCGGGTCCGTCCTAGCCGACGGAGCCGGTCGATGGGGACGTGACGATGGGGACGAGCCGACGTGCTCCCGGCGGTGTTCGCCGCGTGCTCACGCGCCCGTACGCCGGCTGGCGGGGGTCGCTGCAGCTGCGCGTCGCCGCCACGACCGCGCTGGTCTGCACGATCATCGTCGTCATCGCGGGCGTCATCCTGACCGGCCAGGTCCGAAACGGCCTGCTGACCGCCAAGGAGCGCGCCGCGCTAGCGCAGGTCGACGACGGGTCGGCGGCCGCGCGGACGCAGCTGTCGACCGCGCCGGCCGGCGCGGCGGATGTCCTGCGTAACACGCTGGCCCAGCTCGTCGGCTCGCTGTCGGCCAACAATGTCACCACGGCGGGCGTCTTCTACGTGGTCGTCATCCCGCGGGTGAGCATCGTGAAGGACCCGGTCGCAATTCCATACCTCGACACCTCGAGCGTGCCGACCGGCCTGCAGGCCCTGGTCAGCAAGGGGCAGCGGGGCTATCAGTACGGCGTGATCCGGCACAACGGAACGGCAACGGCGGGCCTGATCGTCGGCGAGCAGGTGTCCGGGCAGGCCGGGACCTACGGACTGTTCTACCTGTTCCCGACCCAGGCCGAGGCGCGGACGCTGTCCCTCGTCGAGCACACCGCTCTGCTGGTCGGCACCCTGCTGGTGCTGATGGTGGCGCTGATCGCCGTCGTCGTCACCCGCCAGGTCGTCCGGCCGGTACGCCGGGCCGCGGACACCTCCGAGCAGCTCGCGGCGGGCCACCTGCAGGAGCGCTTGCCGGTCCACGGCCGCGACGAGCTGGCGACGCTGGCCTCGTCGTTCAACGGCATGGCCGACAGCCTGCAGCGCAAGATCACCGAGCTGCAGGAGCTCTCGACGGTCCAGCAGCGATTCACCAGTGATGTCTCGCACGAGCTGCGGACGCCGCTCACGACGATCCGGATGGCCACCGACGTGCTGCACGATGGCCGGGCGGACTTCGCGCCGGACCTCCGCCGGGCGACCGAGCTGCTGCGCGACGAGCTGGCCCGGTTCGAGGGCCTGCTGGCCGACCTGCTCGAGATCAGCAGGCACGACGCGATGGCGGCGATCCTGGATCCGGAGGAGGTCGACCTGCGCGCGCTGGCCGGGCGGGTTACGGACTCCTTCGCCCTGCTCGCGGCCCGATCGGGCAGCCCGCTGACGATCCGGGCGCCGCGCGCCGGGGTGATAGTGACGGCCGACCCGCGGCGGATCGAGCGGATCGTCCGCAACCTGGTCGGCAACGCCCTGGAGCACGGCCGCGGGCTGCCGGTGATCGTCACCCTCGCGGCAAACGCGGATGCCGTGGCGCTGACGGTCCGCGACTTCGGCGACGGACTGCGCGCCGGCGAGGATTCCCAGGTCTTCGGCCGGTTCTGGCGGGCCGACCCCTCCCGGACCCGGCGCACCGGGTCCTCCGGCGGCACCGGGCTCGGTCTGGCGATCAGCCTCGAGGACGCCCGGCTGCACGGTGGCTGGTTGCAGGCGTGGGGGCGCCCGGACGAGGGGGCGATGTTCCGGCTGACCCTCCCGCTGATCCCGGGCGGTGCGTTCGCCGGGTCACCGCTCCCGCCCGAGCCGGACGACGGGCCGCGGGACTGGGCGGTCGAACCGGCGCCGGCGTTCGGTCCGGGTGTGGGCCGGCGATGACCACCGGCGGCACCGTGCGCGGTCTGCGCCGCGGACCGATGCGGGCCGCCACCGGTCTGCTCGTGTGTGTCGCGGCCGGGTGCGCGAGCATGCCGGCGTCCTCGGGCCCGATCGCGGTGCCGACCGGCTCGAGCACCCGGCCCGGCGCGGTCACGTTCTCGGCACCCCGGCCCAATGCCGGTGAATCCTCCAGCGATATCGTGCGGGACTTCATCGAGGCCTCGAGCGTCGGTGCCAGCACGGACCATTCGGCGGCGCGCACCTTTCTGACCCCGGCCGGCGCGCAGAGCTGGAACCCCAACTCCGGCGTCACCATCACCACCGGCGTGCCGCTGGTGCACGAGATCGACCACGGGAAGCGCGCGCAGGTCCTCCTGCAGCAGATCGGCCTGCTCGACGCCTCCGGCTCCTACCAGCCGCGGGTCCGGACCTTCTCGGTGACGTTGACGCTGGAGAAGGTGCACGGGCAGCGGCGCATCGCCCGGCTGCCACCCGGCCTGATCGTCTCCGAAGGAGACTTCCTGCGGCTCTACGCCGCCACCCGGATCTACTTCCTGTCCAAGGCACGGCATGTCGTCGTGCCCGACCTGCGGTATTTCGCGGTGCCGAATGCCTACAAGCCGGACCGGCTGCTGCAGGCCCTGATCGCGGGACCGTCGCCGTGGCTGGCCCCGGCTGTCGCCACGGCGGTCCCGGCCGGCACGCGCGTCCAGCCACAGGTGCGCAAGTCCGGCACGACGTTGACCGTGGATCTCATCGGCGGGACGTCGGTTCCGCCCGATCAGGTCAGGGACTTCCTGGCGCAGATCGTGTGGACCCTGACGCAGGGTGGGGCGGGGAGCGCCATTCGCGTGACGATCGTGCAGAACGGGCAGCCGCTTGCCGTGTCCGGCGTGCCGAGGACCCAGTCCATCTCGACGTGGGGGGCCTACAACCCCGACCGCCTGCCGGGTTCGCTGCCGACCTACCAGCTGCTCCAGCCTTCGACCGAGCACACCCAGCTCGCCGTCGACGGCGACACCGTCCCCGGCGAGCTGGGATCCGGACGTCGGCGCATCTATTCCTACGGCGTAGCTCTCGACAACGGCCGGGTCGCGGCGGTCGTCGCCCGCGGCAACCAGCAGCAGGTGTACGTCGGTGCGTTCCGCAAGCTGGTGCCCGGACCGGTTGCCACCAGCTTCACGCGACCGACCTGGGGCGGGCGGGGTGACACCGTCTGGACCGTCATGAACCACCGCCAGCTGGTGTCGATCTCCGCGTCGACGGGCCACCCGCGCCTCCTCGCGGCGCCCGCGCTTGCCGGCGTCGGGGGGATCACCCAGCTCGCGGTCTCCCGCGACGGCACCCGCGCGGCGTTGGTCACCACCGACGGGAAGCTCTACGTCGCGGCCGTATCGGCGGACTCCAGCAAGGCCGTGCTCAGCGGCCTGCGCCTCATCACCCCGGGCGTGCCCGGCGTCACCGATGTGGTGTGGGCCAGCTCGGCCGATCTGATCGGCATCGCACCCCCCTCGCCGGCCGCCGTGCCGGTGCCATGGCAGCTGGACGTCGACGGCATGCGCCAGCGGGCGCTCAGCCCGGCCGGCCTGCCGGGCGCCGCGGAGAGTGTCGCCGCGGCGCCCAGCCAGCCGACCCTGGTCTCGTCCGAGGATTCGCTCTACTACTACCTGCTTACCTCCGACAGCTGGCGTGGCGACGTGACCAGCGACCGCAACGGCGAGTCGTTCCAGCTCGCGGGTACCCAGACGGCCTACCCCGGCTGAGCCGGCTGCACAGCGGGATCGGCTGCACGAGGATCGGCTGCACAGCGGGAACGGCTGCATAGCAGACTCCGCTCGGGGCCGCCGCGGTCGTCCACAGCGCCGGCCCGGGTGCACAGTCCGCTCACTGCGGGCGGCCGGCTCCCGAGCCGGGCGCAGGATGGACGGATGCCCGGCCCCGGGATCGTCCGCCTGTTCGGCCCGGTCGCCGATCTCGTCCTGCCGGCCGCCTGTGCCGGCTGCGGATGTCCTGGGCGGTCGCTGTGCGATCGCTGCGTCCGCGGGTTCGGCGGGCCCCGGCCGCACCTGCCCGTGCCCTGCCCGCGCGGGATGCCGCCGACGTGGGCCGGCGGCCGGTACGCCGG
>JBPCOR010000286.1:0-5335 GCA_051000035.1 Mycobacteriales bacterium
CGGTTGAGCCGTACGAACCCGTCCGCCGTGAAGTCCTCCCCGGTGTGCACGTAGTGCACGCGTAGCTGGGGGTCGAGGAGCTCGGCCATCTCGTCCCATTCTCGCGCGTCGATCCGGTCCCACCAGGCCCGCAGCACGACGCCCGCCTCGGTTGGTTCGATCATTGCCGCAGGATGCACGATGCCACCGACACAAGTGGGGTCGACCCGCGGATCTCGCCGACGCGGCGGGGGCTCGCGGTCAGCGAGTGCGCTCGTACAGCGCTGACAGCCGGCGCAGGGTGGCCTCGATGCCGCGGCGGTTGCGTCCCGGGAATCCGAGCAACTCGATGGTGCGCGCCGACGTGGTGGACATCGTCGAATAGTCGAAGGTCTCGGTAACGCGGGTGTGCTCGTCGTCGACCGGGTCGAGCTGGTAGCGCCAGCGGTGGCCGGCGAAATGGCGCCAGCCGATGAGCCGGCCGTCGTCGAACTCGACCACCCGGTTGACGATCCGGTAACGCATGCCGATCCGCATGTTCATGCCGAACGTCGAGCCGAGCGCCAGCCGGTCCGGTCCGAAGGTCGACCCCTGCACCGACCCGGAGCCGTCGATCTCATGGTGGCGCCGCGGATCGGCGAGCACGTCAAATATCCCGGCAGCTGGAGCATCGATGACCACGCTGCGCGAAACCTGCCGGGTCGACACCATCGGCCAACCGTACGTGGGCGGGCCGCCCACGACGGCACTGCCCCGGCGGGTATCTCGCAGCGGACGGCCGCCGCGATCAGCCGAAGCGGCCGGTGATGTATTCCTCGGTGGTCTTCTCGGTCGGGTTGGCGAAAATCCGCTGCGTGTCGTCGTACTCGATGAGCCGGCCCGGCTGACCGACCCCGGCAAGATTGAAGAATCCGGTGCGGTCGCTGACACGGGCGGCCTGCTGCATGTTGTGGGTCACGATCACGATCGTGTAGCGCGATTTCAGCTCGCCGATGAGGTCCTCGATGGCGAGCGTGGAGATCGGGTCGAGCGCCGAGCACGGCTCGTCCATCAGCACGACCTGCGGCTCGACAGCTATCGCCCGGGCGATGCACAGCCGCTGCTGCTGGCCGCCGGACAGCCCCGAACCGGCCCGGCTGAGGCGGTCCTTCACCTCGACCCACAGGTTCGCGCTGCGCAGCGAGCGCTCCACGATCGCGTCGAGATCGGACTTGCGCCGCCGACCCTGCAGCTTCAGCCCGGCCACGACGTTGTCATAGATCGACATCGTCGGGAACGGGTTGGGCTTCTGAAAGACCATGCCGATCGTGCGCCGCACGTTGACGGGGTCGACGTCGGACGCGTAGATGTCCTCGCCGTCCAGCAGCACCTTGCCCTCGACGCGGGCCCGGGGAATCACCTCGTGCAGCCGGTTCAGGGTCCGCAGGACTGTCGACTTCCCGCAGCCCGACGGCCCGATCAGCGCGGTCACCGACCGCGGCTCGATCGAGATCGACACGTCCTGCACGGCGAGGAACTTGCCGTAGTAGGCGTTGAGCCCGGACACGTCGATGCGTTTGGCCACGATGCTGTCGCCCTCCTAGCTGTGGACCCGGGAGAATCGCGCGATGATCCGCGCGATTGCGGTGAGCAGCATGATGATGATGATCAACGTGAGCGCCGCGCCCCAGGCCCGATCGTAGGCCGGTGAGGTGGTCGATCCGGTCGCGACCTGAAACTGCTCGTAGATGAACGTCGGCAGTGAATCCTGGGCGACCTGAGCGAACGGATTGAACTGGATCTTCTGGTTGATGCCGATGAGAAGCAGCAGCGGCGCCGTCTCACCCATGATGCGGGCGACACCGAGCATGATGCCGGTAACCACACCGCCGAGCGCGGTCGGCAACACGATCCGCATGATGGTCCGCCATTTCGGCACCCCGAGAGCGTAGGCGCTCTCCCGCAGATCGTCGGACACCAGCCGCAGCATCTCCTCGGTCGAGCGGATGACCAGCGGCAGCATCAGGATGAACAGCGCCAGCGACCCGGCGAAGCCGGACTTCTGGAAACCGAGGACCAGAATCCACGCGGTGAATACGAACAGGCCGGCGACGATCGACGGCACCCCCACCATGACGTCGACGAAGAAGCTGACCAGTCGCGCGAACCGGCCGCCGGCGCCGTACTCGACCAGGTAGACGGCGCACAGCACGCCGAGCGGCGCGGCGATGGCGGTGGCGATCAGGCCTTGTTCGAGGGTGCCGATGATCGCGTGGTACTCACCGCCGCCGGGCGTGGACGGGTCGATGGTGAACATCGAGTGACCGAGGAACGTGCCGGTGAGCGAGCCGGCCCCGGCACTCACGACCTTCCAGACGATCAGCCCCAGTGGCACCAGCGCGACGACGAGGGCGAGCCAGATGAACGTCGTGAACATCCGGTCCTTCGCCTGCCGGCGTCCCTCGACGAGGAAACTGGCCGCGGTCTGACCGAAGAGAAAGATCAGTGCCGCGACGACCACGCCGTCGGCGGTTCCGTGCAAGGCGCCCAGCACCACCATCGCGACACCGACCGCCACCGCCACGCCGCCGATGACCGGCACCGTCCAGGCGGGGAGCTTCTGGCCGTGCAGCTGCTCCGCGACGTCGTACGTCGACGCGGTCACGCGCGCACCGTACCGCGGCGGACGATGATCTGCGCACCGAAGTTGACCACCAGCGTGATGATGAACAGGCACAGCCCCGAGGCGATCAGCGCGCCGGAGCCAATCGTGCCGGCCTCGCCGTATTTCAGCGCGATGTTCGAGGCGAAGGTGATGCCACCGTTCTCGGTGATGTGCGGATTGATGTTGTAGACCGACGCCAGGATCAGCGTGACGGCGAGCGTCTCACCGAGTGCCCGGCCAAGGCCGAGGATCGAGGCGGACACGACGCCGCTGCGCCCGTCCGGCAAGACCGATGTCCGGATCATCTCCCACCGGGTGGCACCCAGGGCCAGGGCAGCCTCGATATGGTCGCGGGGCACCTGCCGGAATACCTCCCGGGAGATGGAGGACACGATCGGCAGGATCATCACGGCGAGCACGATGCCGGCGGTGAAGTCGGACAGATTGCTCGGGGTGTTGTCCGGGCGGTAGTGGAAGATGACGGTCCAGCCGAGGTATTTGTCCAGCCAGCCGACCAGTCCGGTCAGGTGCGGGGCGAGCAGGGTGACCCCGAAGAGCCCGTAGACGATCGAGGGCACCGCGGCGAGCAGGTCGACGAGATAGCCCAGCCCGCTGGCGATCCGGCGCGGCGCGTAGTAGGTCACGCACAGGGCCACGCCGATGGCGACAGGCACCGCGATGATCATTGCCAGCACGCTCGTCACCAGGGTGTGAAACAGCAAGGCCGCGATGCCGAACGTCGACTTCGTCTCATCCGGCAGCCACACGCTTGTGGTGAAGAAGTTGGTGGTGTCCTTACCCAGCGCTGGAATCGCCTTGATGACGAGGAAGAGGGCGAT
The DNA here is from genome assembly GCA_051000035.1 of Mycobacteriales bacterium. Classification (GTDB taxonomy): domain Bacteria; phylum Actinomycetota; class Actinomycetes; order Mycobacteriales; family QHCD01; genus QHCD01. The sequence goes on from JBPCOR010000286.1 coordinate 3,463, forward strand.
CGCCGCCATCAGCCCGAGCACGACGGAGCCGGCGATGACAGTTATCGATTTGAAGACGCGGTCACCTGCGCGGGTGGCGCGCGCCGAGATCGTGTCCTCCGGCGTGGGCGGCAGGTCGCCGGTCGCCGTGGGTGCGGTGGTGTCGAGGTCAGACATGCCGCGGCATCCTCAAGCGGTGCGGTATCCGCCCGGTCGGGCATGCCGGGCCGTAGCTCGCGCACACCCGACCCGCGGGGGACGGTGCGGTCCTCAGCTGGGCAGCTTCGCGATCGACGCGCGCACCTTGGCGATCAGGCTGTCGGGCAGCGGCAGGTGGCCGATCGGCTCGAGCAGGGCCTGGCCCGCGGTGCTGGCGGTGTAGGTCAGGAACGACTTGACGAATTTGGCCTGGGTGGCCGGCAGTCCCTTGGTGCAGGTGATCTCGTAGGTCACCAGGATGGCGGGGTACGCGCCGGCCTGCTTGAGGCCGTAGTTGATGTCGACCTCGATGTCCTGACCGGTCTGGACGATCTTGGCCTTGGTGAGGGCCGCGCCGACCGTCGTCTTGGAGATGGCGACCGGGCCGCTGCCGGTGTCGAGCTTGGCCGGGGTCAGGTCGTTCTTGGTCGCATCCGGGCCGTCGACATAGCCGATGCCGCCGTCGTTCGCCTTGACGGCCGAAACCAGGGCGGTCGAGTCCTTGCCGCCCTGCCCGCCGGGCGCTTTCCACGCCTTGCCGGTGCCGTAGGGCCAGTCGCTCTTGGCCTGCGCGTCGAGGAACTTGGTGAAGTTGTCCGTGGTGCCGGAGTCCGCCGAGCGGTGCACAGTCGAGATGCTGGTCGACGGCAGCGCCACGCCCTTGTTGGTGGCCTTGATGGCCGTGTCGTTCCATTTCGAGATCTTGCCGGAGAAGATCTTGGCCAGCTCGTCCGGTGTCAGGGTGAGCGACTTCACGCCCTTGAGGTTGTAGATGATGGCGACCGGCGTGGCCACCATGGGCAGGTCGATCGCCTTGGCGCCGGCGCCGCACCGCTTGTCGGCCGGGCCCTGCTCCTGGGGCTTGAGGTGCGAGTCGGAGCCGGCGAAGGGGATCTGGCTCTGGGTGAAACCTGTGATGCCCTCGCCCGAGCCCTGCCCGGCGTAGCTGATGTTGGCTTGCGAGCACTGCTTCTGGTAGCCGGCGATCCAGGCGCCGATCGCGGGCTTCTGGGCGCTGGAGCCGTCGCTCGACAGGGTGCCGGTGCCGCAGGCAGGGGTCCCGCCGCCGCCAGCGGGCGCCGAGCTGCTGGTGCTGCCCCCGCCGCCGGTCGTGCTTGCGGCCGGTGCGCTGCTGGTGCTGCCGGCCGACGAGCTGTTGCCGCCACTGGAGCTGTTGTCCGAGCCGCAGCCCGCGAGCGCGATCGCGCCGGCGGTGAGCACGACTGGGACCGTGGCGAAGCGGTTGAGCTTCAAGGTCGATTCCTCCGACGAGAGATGACGCCGCCGATCCGATGCCGGCAACAGAGCAGACGCTAGGCATGCGAGGTAGCGGCCCGGCCCTGCCGTGGTGAACGCGCCGTGAACTCCCGTCGACGTGGCGTACGCCACAGCCAAGCGGCGGAGTGACCAGCAGGTGAATCAGCCCGCGCCGGGGCGCCCTGACATCGCTCCGCCGGCGCCGGCCGGCCGGCGGTAGAGCGCGTCGAGGCGGTCGCACCGGAATCCCAGCCGGTCGTAGAGGCGCAGCGCCGCGGGGTTGGACCCCTCGACGTAGAGGATCACGGCGGGCAGGCAGCGGTCGCGCAGGTAACCGAGACCGGCGACCGCCAGGGGAGTGCCGAGGCCGCCGGCCTGCGCAGCGGGGTCGATGCCGAGGATGTAGATCTCGCCGACGCGTTCGGGCTCGGTGTGGACC
>JBPCOR010000036.1:0-4423 GCA_051000035.1 Mycobacteriales bacterium
CTGCGCGAGATCGTGTATTGCCTAACGCCCGCACGCGGATCCTGCTGCGGCAGATGGTGATCTTGCCCGAGCTGGCTGGGCCGGTGTACCGCTCGTCGTTCGGCTCGCGCGGCACCCACCGGCGAAGGGCGCCGTCAGCTGACGCACTCACTGCTCGCCTTCACGCCACGCCTCAGGTAGGTCACCACCAGTCCGTTGGCAACCACGTTGACGGCCGGCGTCGACGGGGCCGTAGCGTCCTCGTGTGCCCGCGACAACGCCCCTGCCGCCGGTGGCCGGCCCGCCCGCCGGCAGCAGGCTCCGTGCTGCTGCGGGCCTTCTGCAAGGACGACGTGCCGATGGTGCTCGACCTGGCGACCGACCCCTACGTGCCGTTCATCGGCACCCTGCCCACTCACGCCGATGAGGGACAGGCCCGCGACTGGATCCATCGCCAGCTCGACCGGTGGGATGAGGGCGCCGGGTACTCCGTCGCGGTCACCGAAGCCACCACCGGCCGAGCGGTTGGCGGCGCCGGTTTGTGGTTCGCCGAACTGTCGAAGGGCCGCGCGAGAGCCGGCTACTCCGTCCCGCCGAGCGAGCGGGGTCACGGCTATGCCGCAGACGCGTTGACGGCGTTGACCGCGTTCGCCTGGACGCTGCCGGGCCTATACCGCGTCGAGCTGCACATCGAGCCATGGAACATCGGGTCCGTCCACACCGCCGAGCGCGCTGGATACACCCGGGAGGGGCTGATGCGCAGCAAACAGGAAATCGGCGACCGGCGCCGGGACATGTTGCTGTACACCGCCATCCGCCTCTGACTGCGACGCCGAGAGCTTCGACGCGTGCGGACAAGGCGCACCGCCCGACGCGGCCGGTCCGCCAGCGAACGCCAGTGTGCTCCCGCCCACCGATGACGGTCGGCCACTCGTCCCCGCAAGGGGATCGGCGGATTCTGGCGGTGGTCGCAACACGACGTGTTGGCGCAGCTTATTCGGGCCGTTGTTGGGTGTCGTGCTTGGCTATATGAGCGCGTCGCGTCGGCATTGTGCGCCGGTGGTGCCTGAGGCTTGTCCGCCGCGGGGCGCGGTAGGCCTTGTGGCGGCACGCCGGAGAGCAGAAGATCATGTGTCGGCCGGCGCCGGCAAATGGCCGGGGCAGCCTTGTTCCGCACTGCTCGCACGCCACACACCGATAACGTGACGCGCCACGGTCGGCGGCGCGCTCGGCGGTCGTGCGGCGGGTTGATCAGCGTTGCAGCAGCTCGCCGATCTGCTCGATCGGCTTGCGGAAGGCAAGCCGTTCGCGGGGCCTGTCGTTGAGTTCGGCGGCGACCCAGTCGAGATCCTCGGCGCTGTGCACGGACAGGTCGCTGCCCTCGGGAAGTACTGCCGCAGCAGGCCATGACGGTCATACCGTTGATGCACGGCTCGACCTCACCGGTGAAGTACGGCTGCGCGCCCTCCTCCCAACGGCAGTGGTCTCGGACGAGTGCCATCGGCGATCAGGTTAGGACGTCGAAGCGAGCCGGCAGCGGCGCCGACCGCAGCTACCGCAGCTTGCATTCCCACCAGTCCAGGACGGCCTCGAACCGCGCGACCCGGTGGCTCGGCAGCCCGGAGCGGGACAGCTCGTGCCCCTCGCCAGGAAAGACCAGCATCTCCACGTCGGCGTCCCGCTGCTTCAGCGCGACGAAGAGCCGTTGCGCCTGCTCGATCGGGCAGCGCCAGTCCTGCTCGGAGTGCACGATGAGCAGCGGCGCGTCGATCTCCCCGGCGGCCGACAGCGGGCTCTGCACCCGCTGCTGCTCCAAATCGGCGCCGTAGAGCACGTCGCCGAAGAACCAGCCGATGTCACTCGCCCCGGTGAAGCTGTCGATGGCGTTGACGGCGCGCTCGCTGATGCCGGCGCTGAACCGGTCGGTGTGCCCGAGCAGCCACGACGTCATGTAGCCACCGTGCGAGCCCCCATGCACGCCGATCCGGTCCGCATCCAGCCCGGGCTCCGTAAGCGCCCGATCCAGCAGGGCAAGCAGATCCGCCGCCGACCGCTCTCCTACGTCGCCGATGATGTGCCGCCCGTGCGCCTGGCCGTACCCGGAGGACCCGCGCGGATTGCCCATCACCACGGCGTATCCGGCGCCGGCGTAGACCTGCGCCTCGTCGAAGATGCCCCAGCTGTACTGGGTGAACGGTCCGCCGTGGATCAGCAGGATCACCGGGTGCGGTCCGTCTCCGTCGGGGCGCACCAGCCAGCCGTGTACCGGATAGCCGTCCGGCGCGACCGCGTCGAGCTCGACCATCGGGTGCGCCGCGGCGTTGTCGCTGAACAGTTTCCCGAACGACGTGACGGTGGACTCCTTGCCGTCGCGCAGCACGACGAGCTCGCCCGCCGAGTCGGGATCGGCGACCGACGCGACCACCACGCCCGCGGCGGCGTCGTGCCCCAGCACCACCCGGTGCCCAGCCAGCAGGGTCACCGGCTCGCCGCCGTCTGCCGGTACAAGCAGCAACTCCACCGCGCCGCGGCGCTCGGTCGCGAAGAGCACCCCCTCGTCGGTGAGCGCCAGCCGGCCGGTGCCGTCGCCGGCGTTCAGGCTCTCGGTATCGGTCAGGCGCCGTGGCGCGGTCGATCCGTCGGAGGGCACGGCGTGCAGGCCGACGTTGCGGCCACAGAAATCCCGGCGGGTGGCGCCCAGATCCTCGCCGAGGAAGTAGATCGTCGCGCCGTCCGGTGAATACGCGGGCTGGGCGAGGATGCCGGTCGTGTCGGTCACCCGGCGCGGCTCACCGCCGTCGGTGCTGACCGTGTAGACGTCGCCGGCCAGGTCGCGGTCGTGCCCCTCGTGCCGGTTGGAGGTGAAGGCCAGGGTCGCGCCGTCCGGGCTCCAGGCGACGTCATCGTCGTCGAAATCCCCGTCGGTGACCTGGACCGGCTGGGAGTTGTCGTCGAGCACGTCGGGGGCGAACGGGTCCAGTCGGAAGACGTGCTGGCGGCGGTCGGTGTAGAAGCCGAGGCCGTCGACCCGGTAGGCCATGGTGGTGATGCGGCGCGGCTTCTCCTTCTCCGGCGAGGCCTTCTCGTCCTTGGAGTAGCGGCCCTTCGCCGGAACCCTTGCGCAGTAGGCGATCCGGCTCCCGTCCGGGCTCCAGACCGGCGCCCCGGCGCCCAGCGGCGCATCGGTCACCTTGCGCGGTTCGCCGCCGTCGGTGGCCATCACGTGCAGCTGCGGCGGCTCCCCCTTGCCGGCGCGCAGGAACGCGAGCCAGCGCCCGTCCGGCGAGTAGCGGGGCGCCGCGTCGCCGGGCCCGTTCGTCAGCTGCCGCGGGTCGCCCCCGCCGGACGTCGGCACCAGCCACAGCTCCGCGGCGTAACTGTCGTCCTCGAGATCGGGGCGGCGTATGGCGACGACCGCGGCGCTGCCGTCGGGGGCGATGGTCGGCGCGCCGGGCACGCGGAGCCGGGCGAGGTCGGCTGGCTTCATGCGGGCGACGCTATCCGGTGCGCGGTGGGGTGCCGCGGCGTGGGTAGATCGTCTCGCCGGCCGCGAGCATCGCGACGTACTGCTCGATCTTGCGGGCCCGGGTCTCGGCCCGCTTGACCGTGCTGATGCGGTGCAGGATCGCGTACCGGTTCTGCGCGTCCAGCCGGTCGAAGAGCGCCCGCGCGGCCGGTTCGGCGCCCAGCGCAGCGGCGAGGTCGGCCGGCACCGCAGCCGTCGCCGGCCCGGCGTAGGCAGCGTCCCACCGTCCGGTGGCCTTCGCCCGATCCACCGCGGCAATGCCCGCGGGTGCCATCTCGCCGGCGGCGATCATTTCCTCCGCCCGCCTCCGGTTGATCGCCGACCACAGGCTGGTGGGCGTCCGCGGCGTGAACCGCTGCCGGTACGTCGCGTCGTCGGTGCGGCGGACGAGCCCGTCGATCCAGCCGAAGCGCAGCGCGACGTCCAGAATCTCGTGGTACGTCGGCGTTGTGATGCCGGAATTCTTCTTGCCGAAGACCACCCACACCCCGGGCAGGTCACCGTGGTGCTCGGCGAACCAGTCGGCCCACTCGCCCGCCGTCGCGAACTGATGCTGCTCGACCTCTGCGGCCACGGCGACCAGTCAACCAGAGCCCGCCGACGCGACGGTTCGCCCCGGCGGCCGCGCCGATCATGCGCACATCGCCGTCGTCGCCGGCGTGTCGCCGGCGTGTTGCGCACGCTCGTCGGGCCGCCGGCCAGCGGACGGTCGGACCCGCCGGGCCGGAGAGATCGGACCGGCGTTACTACTGTGTCGGCAATGAGCGCGCTGACCCGGACCGTATTCGCCAATGCCCGCATCATCGACGGCACCGGCGCGGCCGGCAGCGACGGTGATGTCGCGGTCGAGGGCGGGCGGATCGTCGACGTGGGGCGCGGCCTGGACGGGGACTCGGCCGTCGACCTCGGCGGCGGCAC
>JBPCOR010000050.1:0-4825 GCA_051000035.1 Mycobacteriales bacterium
GTGCCCACGACGTGCCGATGTTGGCCGTCAGATGAACAGGCCGACGGTCAACAGGACGCCGTAGCCGAGCTGCATCCGGCCGGTGGCGCCGAGCGTGGGGAAGAGGTCGCGGCCGGTGTCGCCGCGCAGCACGTGCCGCACCGGCGGTATCGCCAGGACGCCGGCGAGCAGCGCGATCGCCGCCGGCGGGTGCATCGTCGCCACGCCGACGGTGACCAGGGCGGCGGCGGCGAGCGCCCCGACGTACAACCGTCGGGTAGCGCGATCGCCGAGGACGACGGCGAGGGTCCGTTTGCCCGCCGCCGCGTCGCGCGGGATGTCGCGCAGGTTGTTGACGATGAGCACACTCACCGAGAGCAACCCCACCGGCACGGCGGCCAGCACTGCCAGCCAGCCGACCCCGGGGGTGTCCGCGGCGACGTAGGCCGTGCCGATCACCGCGACCAGGCCGAAGAAGACGAACACCCCGACGTCGCCGAGGGCGTGATATCCGTACGGCCGTGAGCCGCCGGTATAGAACCAGGCGGCGGCCACGGCGGCCGCACCCACCAGCACGAGCCACCACGAGGTGCTCGCGGCAAGCACGAGCCCGGCCGCGCACGCTACGCCGAACGCGATGCACGCCCCGGCGAGTACGACGCGCGGCGCGAACACGCCGGACGCGGTGAGCCGCAGCGGTCCGATCCGGTCGGCATCCGAGCCACGGACGCCGTCGCTGTAGTCGTTGGCGTAGTTGACGCCGATCTGCAGGGCGAGGGACACGACCAGCGCCAACACCGCGCGGCTCCACGCGACGTGCGACCCGGCGGCGGCGCAGCCGGTGCCGACCAATACGGGCACGACGGAGTTCGGCAGGGTGCGTGGGCGCGCGCCGGCCACCCACGCGCGCAGTCCGGTCGGCGCCGGTGCCGGTTCGACGGTCACGTCGTCATCCTCCCCGATATGGGTTCGGGTCGGGCGCGGGTGGCCTTCTAGACTGACCGCACCATGACTGGCATCCCCGCTGGCGCCCCAGCTGGCCCGCGCTCCGGACTCACCCGCGACGAGGTCGCCCACCTCGCCCGGCTGGCCCGCCTCGCCGTGACCGATGAGGAGCTGGACACCTTCGCCGGCCAGCTCGACGTGATCCTCGAGTCGGTCGCCCGGGTCGGGGAGGTTGCGGCCGACGACATACCGCCGACCTCGCACTCGGTGCCGATGACCAACGTGCTGCGCCCCGACGAGGTCCGCCCGTCGCTGTCGCGCGAGGACGCGCTCGCCGGCGCGCCGGTCGCCGAGGACGGCCGCTTCCGGGTGCCGCGCATACTCGACGAGGAGGCCTGACGCGGTGACCGCGACCGTTCTGCACCGCCAGACCGCCGGCGAGCTGGCCGCCCTGATCGCCGCGGGCGACGTCAGCGCGGTCGAGGTGGCGCAGGCGCACCTGGACCGGATCGCCGCCGTCGACGGCGCCGTGCACGCCTTCCTGCACGTCGACACCGACGGCGCGCTCGCGGCCGCACGGGCAGTCGACGACACCCGCGCGGCGGGCGGGCCGCTCGGTCCGCTGGCCGGCGTGCCGCTCGCGCTCAAGGACGTCATCACGATGCGCGGCGTCCCGACGACCTGCGGGTCGAGAATCTTGCAGGGCTGGATCCCGCCGTATGACTCGACGGTCGTGACCCGGCTGCGCGGGGCCGGCGTGGTCATCCTCGGCAAGACCAACATGGACGAATTCGCGATGGGCAGCTCGACGGAGAACTCCGCCTACGGCGCGACGCACAACCCGTGGGATCTCGACCGGATCCCGGGCGGGTCCTCCGGCGGCTCGGCGGCGGCGGTGGCGGCGTTCGAGGCGCCGCTCGCGATCGGTACCGACACCGGCGGGTCGATCCGCCAGCCCGCCGCGGTCACCGGCACGGTCGGGGCGAAGCCGACATACGGCGGGGTGTCCCGCTACGGCCTGGTGGCATTCTCCTCCAGCCTCGATCAGGCCGGCCCGATCGCGCGGACGACGCTGGACGCGGCGCTGCTGCACGCCGCGATCGCCGGCCACGATCCGTGCGACTCCACCTCGATCGACGCGGTCGTCCCCGATGTGGTCGGCGCCGCGCGCCGCGCCGACATCACCGGACTGCGCGTCGGCGTGGTCCGCGAGCTCGACACCGACGGCTACGAAACCGGTGTGCGCCAGCGCTTTCACGCCGCCGTGGAGCTGCTGAGCTCACTCGGCGCCGAGGTGGGCGAGGTGTCCTGCCCGCACTTCGACTACGCGCTGCCGGCGTACTACCTGATCGCGCCGAGCGAGTGCTCGTCGAACCTGGCCCGCTTCGACGCGATGCGCTACGGCCTTCGGGTGGGCGACGACGGTCTCGCGAGCACCGAGGACGTGATGGCGGCGACCCGCGCCGCGGGCTTCGGCGCCGAGGTCAAGCGCCGCATCATGCTCGGTACCTATGCGCTCTCGGCCGGTTACTACGACGCCTACTACGGGCAGGCGCAGAAGGTTCGGACGCTCATCGGCCGCGATTTCGCTGCTGCGTATGAGGATTTCGACGTGCTCGTCTCGCCGACCACGCCCACCACCGCGTTCAAGCTGGGGGAGCGGGTCGACGACCCGCTCACGATGTACCTCGCCGACCTCGCGACGATCCCCGCCAATCTCGCCGGCACGCCGGCGATGTCGGTGCCGTGCGGCGTCTCGCCCGACGACGGGCTGCCGGTCGGCCTGCAGGTGATGGCGCCGACGATGCGCGACGACGTGATGTACGCCGTCGCGGCGGCCGTCGAGCAGGCGGCCGGTCACCCCCTCGCCGACGACGCCCAAGAGCTCACCGGCGCACGGTGATGAACACCTCGACCTACGACGACGTCGTCGCCCGTTACGAGCCGGTCATCGGGCTGGAGACGCACGTCGAGCTCGGCACCGTGTCGAAGATGTTCTGCGGCTGCACGACGACGTTCGGCGCTGAGCCCAACACCCAGACCTGCCCGGTGTGCCTGGGACTGCCCGGCTCGCTGCCGGTCGTCAACGCCGCGGCCATCGAATTCGCCGTCCGTATCGGTCTCGCGCTGCACTGCGACGTCGCGCCGTGGTGCCGGTTCGCCCGCAAGAACTACTTCTACCCCGACATGCCGAAGGACTTTCAGATCAGCCAGTACGACGAGCCGCTGTGCACCGACGGCTGGCTCGCGATCGACGTCGACGGCACCGAGCACCGCATCGGCATCGAGCGGGTGCATCTGGAGGAGGACACCGGCAAGAGCCTGCACGTCGGCGGCTCGACCGGGCGCATCCACGGCGCCACCCATTCCCTGGTCGACTACAACCGGGCCGGTATCCCGCTGGTCGAGATCGTGACGAAGCCGATCACGGGCACCGGCGCGGCCGCACCGATCGTCGCCCGGGTCTACGTCACGGAGCTGCGCGACATCCTGCGCACGCTGCGGGTGTCCGAGGTGCGGATGGAGCACGGCAACCTGCGCTGCGACGTCAATACGTCGCTGCTGCCGACCGGCGGGGTGCAGTGGGGCACCCGCACCGAGACCAAGAACGTCAATTCGCTGCGGTCGGTGGAGCGTGCCGTGCGCAGCGAGATGATCCGCCAGGCCGTCCTGCTCGACCGAGGTGACCGGATCACCCAGGAGACCAGGCACTTCCACGAGAACACCGGCGAGACGACGTCGGGTCGCAGCAAGGAGAAGGCGACCGACTACCGGTACTTCCCCGAGCCCGACCTGGTCCCGATCGCCCCGGATCCGGAATGGGTCGAGTCGCTTCGGGAGTCCCTGCCGGAGCTGCCGGCCGCGCGCCGGGCCCGGCTCGCCGGGATCCTCGGCGCGTCCGACACCGACATGATGGCAATGGCCAACGCCGGTGTGGTGGACCTCGTGGCGGCCACCGCGGACGCCGGCGCGGCCGCCGCCGAGGCGCGCAACTGGTGGCTCGGTTACCTTGCGCAGCAGGCGAATGCGGCTCAGATCGAGGCGGCGGAGCTGGCCATCACTCCGGTGCAGGTCGCGCGGGTCATCGCGCTGGTCGCGGACGGTTCGCTGTCGACCGGGCTGGCCCGGCAGGTCGTCGACGGCGTGCTCGCGACCGGGCACGAGCCGGACGCCGTCATCACCGAGCGCGGTCTCGCGCGGGTCACCGACACCGACGCGATCTCCACGGCTGTCGACGAGGCGATCGCCGGACAGCCCGGCGTGGCCGAGAAGATCCGGGCCGGCAAGGTCGCGGCGGCCGGCGCGCTGGTCGGCGCGGTGATGAAGGCGACCGGCGGCCAGGCCGATGCTCGCAGGGTCCGGGAGCTGATCCTCGCCCGGCTGACGCCGACCGGCTGACCCCGACCGGCTGACCCGACCGGCTGGGTCAGCTCACGCCACCGCCGGCGTCCGAGGGCGGCAGCACCCGCAGCACCCGGTCGTCGTCGGCCGACGGGTCCGGCCCGTCCCGGTTGGACGTGGTGATCCACAACGCCCCGCTGGGCTCGGCGACGACGGTGCACAGCCGGCCGTAGCGGTCGGCCAGAAACGCCTGCGGATCGCCGATGACGAGCCCGGAGCCCGACAGCACGCTCATCCAGATCCGCCGGCCGTCCACCGCCCCGACGAAGGCCGTCCGGCTGAGGATGCCGCAGCCGCCGAGGCCGCCCTGATCGGCCGGGTACGTCGTGGCCGGGCCGATGCCGTCGACCGCCCCCGCCGAGGCGGGCCAGCCGTAGTCGGCTCCCGCCGCGAGCAAGTTCAGCTCGTCGCCCGCCGGCTGCCCGGACTCGGTGACGAACAGTCGGTCGGCTCCGTCGAAGCAGAGCCCGGTCACGTTGCTGTGGCCGGAGCTGAACGT
>JBPCOR010000095.1:0-10439 GCA_051000035.1 Mycobacteriales bacterium
AGCCCGAACGTGTGCCCGGACGCGACGAAGCTTCGGTACAGCACGTGCCGGGTCACGCCGTCCTTGATGTAGGTGAACTCCCACTCGGCGGCGGCGAAATCGCGGTAGGCCACCTGCTCGATGCGTATCTCGTGGTAGCCGGTGTGGGTGTCGTCGAAGTCCTTCGCGGCGCCGAGGAAGCCGTCCACCAGCGAGCCGGTCGGCGCCGGGCCGGTGACCAGCCGCAGGAAGCGGTCACCGGTCGGCGCCCGCAGGTCGACGACGCCGGTGCGGACCTGCTGTGATTGCCACCCGACCGGGACATCGACGGTGAAGGTCCCGTCGCCGTCGTACGGCTGGTAGCCGATCGGGCTGACCGCTTCGCGGCCGCCCGGTGTCTGCCGCGCCGGGCTCGGCGAGGCGAGCGAGCTCCCAGGCGCCCGGCCGGCCTGATTGCCGGCCGCGGTGTGCCGCACGACGGCGTACGCCCCGCCCCCGGCGGCGACGGCGAGCGCGACGACGATCGCGGCGGCCAGCCCACGCCGGGAGCGCTTCGGCGCGGGCGGTGGCAGCGCGGGGTGCCGCGGGAACCCGGGGCGCGGTCGGTTCGCCGGCACACCGGGGCTGGACGGGTGACCGGGCGGCAGCGGATCGGTGCCGGCACCCGCGGAAGGCCGGGGCGTGGCCGGCACGGTCACCGCCGTGTCCCCGGCGTGCAACGGCGCGGCGGGCACCGTGACCGTCGCGTACCCGACGTCCCCGGCGTGTCCGGCGTCGCGGAAGGGTGGGGAGTGAACGGTGCGCCGGGTGCGCCGGGGGTGATCGACCTGCCCGGCGCTCCTGGGGTGATCGGTTTGCTCGAGGTGACCGGTGTCCCGGGTGCGTCCCGGGTCGGTCCGATCGCCCGCGGCGGCGAGCTCGCGCAGCGTTGCGGTCACGCGATCGAGGTCCGGTCGTTCGGCGGGATCCTTGCGCAGCAACGCCTCGATCAGCGGCCCCAGCGGGCCGGCGCCCGCGGTGGGCGGGGTCGGCTCGGACACCACCCGGTGCAGGGTCGCGATCGGGTCGCTGCCGTGAAAGGCGGCCTGGCCGAACGCTCCGGCGTACAGCGTCGCGCCCAGACCCCACAGGTCGGCGGCCGGTCCGGCGCCGGCGCCCTGTGCGACCTCGGGGGGGACGTATGAGGGTGGTCCGACGAGCATGCCGTTGGCGGTGATCGCGCTGTCGTCGGCGGCGCGGGCGATCCCGAAATCGGTGAGCTTGATCCGCCCGTCGTCGGCGAGCAGCACGTTGCTGGGCTTGACGTCGCGATGCACGATGCCGGCGTCGTGCGCCGCGTGCAGCGCCCCGGCCACCGCGACCCCGACCTCGGCGAGCCGGTGCGGCCGCAGCGGGCCGTGCCGGCGCAGCGTCTCGGCCAGGCTGACCGACCGGACCAGCTCCATCACGATGCACGGATCGCCGGCCGGCTCGAGCTCGACGACGTCGTAGACGGTGACGACGGACGGGTGGGACAGCACCGCGACGGTCCGCGCCTCACGCCGGGCCCGGGTCCGGATCACGTCGCACTCGTCGGCCGGCATGCCGGGTGGCGGGCTGATCGTCTTGATCGCGACGTTGCGGCCGAGCACGGCGTCGGTGGCCTCCCACACCGCACCCATCGCCCCGCGGCCGATCTGGCGGACCAGCTCGTAACGGCCCACGAGCACGGCGCCGACCGCGAGCCGTGGCTCGCTCACCGCTGCCCGCTCATCGGCCTGCATTGTCCTCACGTCGTCCGCCGCGGGTGACCGTCCTAGCGCCACCAACTCTCGCTCCTGCCGCGCGGGTGACCGGCCGGGCCCGCGCCATTAGCATCGTGCCTCATGGTCCGTTACGCCGAATCGGGCTTCGTGGTCGCACCCGTCCTCGGTCCCGACGATGTCGAGCCGGGGCTGCCGGAGCGGCTCGGCGCGCCCGGTTCGTACCCGTTCACCCGCGGCGTCTACCCGACGATGTATACTGAGCGGCCGTGGACGATGCGGCAGTACGCCGGCTTCGGGACGGCGCGGGAGTCCAACGAGCGCTACCACCAATTGCTCGCCGCGGGCACGGCCGGGCTGTCGGTGGCCTTCGACCTGCCGACCCAGATGGGCATAGACTCCGACGCCACCCTCGCGGCCGGCGAGGTCGGCAAGGTCGGGGTGGCGATCGACTCGATCGAGGACATGCGGCTGCTCTTCGACGGCATCCCGCAGGGCGAGGTGTCGACGTCGATGACGATCAACGCACCCGCGTCGGTGCTGATGCTGCTGTACCAACTGGTCGCCGAGGAGCACGGCGTCGACGCGTCGGATCTGCGCGGCACCGTGCAGAACGACGTCCTGAAGGAATACATCGCGCGCGGCACCTACATCTACCCGCCGGCGGAGTCGCTGCGGCTGGTCACCGACACGTTCAGGTATTGCCAGGCCGAAATGCCGCGCTGGAACACCATTTCCATCTCCGGGTACCACATGGCCGAGGCCGGGGCGACGCCGGTGCAGGAGATCGCCTTTACGCTGGCCAACGGCATCGAATACGTGCGCGCCGCGATCAAGGCGGGGATGGCCGTGGATGAATTCGCCTCCCGCCTCTCGTTCTTTTTCGTCGCCCGGACCACCCTGCTTGAAGAGGTGGCGAAATTCCGGGCGGCGCGGCGGATCTGGGCCCAGGTGATGCGGGATGAATTCGGCGCCACCGATCGCAGGTCGCTGACACTGCGGTTTCACACCCAGACGGCCGGCGTACAGCTGACCGCGCAGCAGCCGGAGGTGAATCTGGTCCGGGTCGCACTGCAGGCGCTCGGCGCCGTACTCGGCGGAACGCAGTCGCTGCACACCAATTCCTTCGACGAGGCGATCGCCTTGCCGACCGCGAAGGCTGCCCGGCTGGCGCTGCGCACCCAGCAGGTCCTCGCCTACGAAACGGACGTCACGGCAACGGTCGATCCGCTGGCCGGTTCCTATGCCGTGGAATCGATGACGGACCAGATCGAGACGGCGGCGCGGGATCTGATGGCGACCGTGCAGAGAGCGGGTGGTGCGGTCGCGGCGATCGAGATCGGCCTGCAGAAGAACGAGATCGAGAGATCTGCGTACGCGGTGACGCAGGGAATCGAGAGCGGCGAACGCACGGTGGTGGGCGTCAACGAATACACGATCGAGGGTGACGAGATCTACGAGCCGATGCGGGTCGACCCGGCGATCGAGGGCGAGCAACGCGAGCGGCTCGCGGTGCTGCGGCGGGAGCGGAATAGCGGCGCCGTCGAGGAGGCACTGGCCGCGCTACGCGATGCCGCGCGGGGCGAGGACAACGTGCTCTATCCGATGAAACGGGCCCTCGCCGCCCGCGCGACCGTGGGCGAGGTATGCAATGTCCTGCGCGAGGTGTGGGGTACTTACCGGCCGGCCGAAGCCTTCGGACCTCGCCCCGCGCCGCTGCCACCCGCGGCCCGCGCGCCGACGATCTGCGCAACGGCAGCAGGCGGCTGCTGGGTCAGGTTCGGCGGCTGCTCGCGCGGCGCGGGATGCTGTGATCCACACCCGCCGCCGAGGGTGCAGATCGCGCGCACTTCAGCGGCAAGAACCATGCGGTCCGCACGCTCGGCGAAAAGGGGGAATGCGGCGCCCGCCGGCGGAAGGCTCCGGGCGGCCAGCGCTAGCCGGCAGCATCGGCGTGCCGGCGGGTCAGCGGCAGGCGCGCCCACGACTCGTCCTCGGCGGGTGTATGTACGACGATTCGTGCGTCCGGCACCTCCGACACGGTGAGCTCGGTCATCGTGAACGCCATCGGACCGGCCACCGGGTGCAGGAACCGGCGTATCCGCACCTCCGCCGGGGCGACGTCGTGCCGGGCCCAGAGCTGCGCGAACTCCGGCGAGAGCGCCGAGAGCCGGGCGATGTCCTCGGTCCACTCGGGATCACCGAGGTGTTCGCCGTAGTTGGCCCGTAGCCGCGCGACGAGATAGGGCACCTCGGTGTCGTAGTTGAGGAACTTCTCCCGCGCGGCCGGTTCGGTGACCGCGCACCACAGCAGGTTCTTGTGCACGCAAGGCAGCGCGTGCCAGTCCGAGAACAGGTCCTGGTGCTCGGCGTTGGACATCAGGATGTCGTAGCGGGCGTTGGTCAGCGTCGCGGGCAGCGGCCCCAGCGCGCGGACGATCTCGGCGACCCGATCCGGCACGGCGACGGTGCCGGTGATCGCGCGCACCGGCACCGCCTCGGCGAGCCGGTAGAGGTGCCAGCGCTCGGGCCGGTCGAGGCACAGTGCGCGCGCCACCGAGTCGAGTACCTGGGCGCTGGCGTTGATCGGCCGACCCTGCTCGAGCCAGGTGTACCAGGTCACACCGACCCCGGCGATCAGCGCGACCTCCTCCCGGCGCAGCCCGGGTGTCCGCCGCCGGTCGCCGGGCGCCATGCCGACGTCCTGCGGTCGCACCCGCGCGCGGCGCGCCTTGAGGAAGTCACCGAGGTCGGTCCGCCTCGCCGACCGGCGCAGCGCGGGCGCGGCAGTCGCGTCAGTCACCGCACCAGTCTGCCCGCGGGGTGAGACGGATGGGGGGTGCTGGCAGTACCAGCATCGGCAGGGTCTAACCACCTGGGTCCCGCGCCCCGCACGCTCGATGCCATGACCGCCACCCAGGTTGCGTGCGCAGACCGCACCCGACGCCGCACCGGTCGGCGTACCGCCCGGGGACGCTGGCCGATGCTCGCCGTGCTGCTCGTCGGGCAGTTCATGGCGCTGCTCGACGCGACCATCGTCAACGTCGCGCTGCCGACGATCGGCCGCGATCTGCGCGCCTCCGGTGCCGCATTGCAGCTGGTCGTCTCCGGCTTCACCATCACGTATGCCGTTCTGCTGATCACCGGCGCCCGGCTCGGCAGCCTCTACGGACGCCGCCGGCTCTACGTCGTCGGGCTGCTCGGATTCACCGGGGCCTCGCTTGCCTGCGGGCTAGCGCCGAACACCGCGACGCTGATCGCCGCTCGGCTGCTCCAGGGCGTCGGCGCGGCGGCCATGGTGCCGCAGATCATCAGCGTGATCACCGCGCGGTTCGAGGGCCCCGCGAGGGCAAGTGCCCTGTCGGCGAACTCGGCGGTCATCGCCGTCGGCGCGGTGGCCGGGCAGGTGCTCGGCGGGCTGCTGGTGAGCGCCGACATCGGCGGCTTCGGCTGGCGACCGGTGTTTCTGGTCAATGTGCCGGTGGGTCTCGGGCTGGTCGCGCTGGTGGCGCGCTACCTGCCGGCCGACCGCCCCGCCGGCAGGCGCCGCCTCGACCTCGCCGGTCTCGCGGTCGTCGTGCCGGCGGTGTTCCTGGTCGTGCTGCCGCTCGTGCTGGGGCACCAGCAGAACTGGCCGGCCTGGACGTTCGCGGCGCTCGTTGCCGGTCTGGTGCTGCTCGCGGTGTTCGTGGCCGTCGAGCGCCGCGTCGCCCGTCGCGGCGGCGATCCGCTGCTCGATCTCGGCGTGCTGCGCGTCCCCGGAGTGACCTCCGGGCTGCTCACCCTGGCGGCCGGCATGGTCGCCTACGGCGGTTTCATCTTCTCCCTGGCCCTGCACCTGCAACTCGGCCTCGGCGATCAGCCGCTGCGGGCCGGCCTGACGTTCGCGCCCGCCGGTATCGGCTTCGGCCTGTCGAGCATGTGGTGGCGGCGGCTGCCGAAGCGCTGGCACCACGCGCTGACGTCGGTCGGACTGGTGGTGGCCGCGGCCATGTACGCGGCGATCGGGTTCGACCTGCACGGCGGTGGCTCGGGTGGAGTCATGCTGATGGCGATCCTCGCCGCGTGCGGTGCGGGTCTGGGGATCACGTTCGGCTCGGTGGTGACACACGCGCTGGTCAATGTGCCGCCGGCGTCCGCCGCGGACGTGAGCGGACTACTCACCACGACGTTGCAACTGTCGCAGGTGCTCGGCGTGGCGATCCTGGGCAGCATCTACGTGAGCCGCGCCTCCTACGTCGGCCCCCATGCCTCCGCGGGAGCGGTCGCGACGACGCTCTACCTCGCCGGCGGGGTGCTGGTCCTCGGCGCGGTCGGTGGGCTATTCCTGGCCCGCACGGTGCTCGCGGCCCGCCGAGAGCGCAGCTGACGCACACTCGCGCGCCAAGCACCAGGCGTTGTCTTCACCCTCGGCGACGCGGGCGGTGCGGGACGACGTGACGCGAGGACGCGCAGGTGCGGGTCGGCGCGGCGCTCAGAGCCGGAAGACGCGCTTGGGCAGGTGGTAGGCGAGGTCGGCAGCCACCTCGTGTGCCTCGTCCTCGCCGAGGCGGTGCTCGACCACCAGCGTGGCGAGGTAGCCGCAGTCCACCCGCCGGGCGGCGTCGTGCCGGGCCGGGATGGAGCAGTACGCGCGGGTGTCGTCGACAAATCCGGCCGTACGCGAGAAGCCGGCCGTGTCGGTGACCGCTTCACGAAACCGGCGCATCGCATCCGGCGTATCGAGGAACCACCATGGCGCCCCGACGTACACGCTGGGATAGAAGCCGGCGAGCGGCGCGATCTCGCGGGAGTAGACGTCCTCGTCCGTGGTGAATAACACCAGCCGGAACGCCGGGTGGGTGCCGTACCGCGACAGCAGCGGCCGCAGCGCGCGGGTGAATTCGACCGCCAGCGGGATGTCGTGACCGGTGTCCGGGCCGAAGCTGCGCGCGGTCGGCAGGTGGTGCCCGCGCAACACGCCGGGATGCAACTGCATGACCAGGCCGTCGTCACACGACATCCGCGCCATCTCCCCGAGCATGTGCCGCCGGAACGCGACGGCGTCGGAGCCCGAGCCGGCACCGGAGAGCGCGGTCGCGTAGATCCGCTCGGCGTCCGCATCGGACAGCGGATCGGTCCGCGCATCGGCGGGCCCGTGATCGGTCGCGGTGCAGCCGCGCTCGATGAAATATGCCCGCCGCGCCGCCAGCGCCCGCAGGTAACCGCCGTACGTCATGGTGTCCACATCGGACACTTCGCCGAGCCGGGTGACCGCCCGTTTCCACTCGCGGGGATTCGAGGCGTCGAGGTAGGCGTCCGGGCGGAACGTCGGTACGACGCGGCCGTGCCAGCCGGGGTCGGCGGCGAGCCGGGAATGCGCCGACAGGTCCGAGCACGGGTCGTCGGTGGTGGCAAGCAGCTCGATGTTGAACCGCTCGAACAGCGCCCGCGGCCGGAATTCCGGCCGGGCCAGCCGTTTGGTCAAGGTGTCGAACAGGTCGTCGGCGGTCGCCGGGGTGAGCACCGGGTCGACGTCGAAGACGTCGGCGAGCTCGCTCTGGAGCCAGTACCGCGACGGCGTGCCGCGGAACAGCGTCCAGTGTGCGCACAGCAGCCGCCACACCTCGCGCGGATCCGCCCGATCCGACCGGCCGTCCGCGGGCAGGCCGAGTCGGTGCAGACCGATGCCGTCGGCGTGCAGCAGCCGGGTCACGTAGTGGTCGGGCGTGACGAACAGCGTCGCCGGGTCGGTCCACGGTGTGTCGTCCGCGAGCAGCCCCGCGTCGACGTGCCCGTGCGGCGACACGATCGGCAGGCCGGTCACGCCGGCGAGCAGCGATCGCGCGAGCGACCGGGTCGCCGGGTCGGCGGGGAGCAGGCGATCAGGATGCGGCCGCATGGCACGGAGTATGCCGACCGACCGACCGTTACGCTCTGCGGGTGCGGATCGACTTCACCCCCTCCGAGCGGGCCAGTCTCGGGGTGGAATGGGAGCTGGAGCTGGTCGACAAGGCGACGCGGCAGCTGTCCTCGGGCTCGACCCGGATCTTCGATGCGATCACGCCGCCGGGCCTCGATGAGCACCCGAAGGCCAAGCACGAGCTGTTGCAGTCCTGTGTCGAGGTGATCACCGGCGTCTCGGGCACCGTTCGGGAGGCGTGCGCCGACCTCGCCGGTACGGTCCGCGAGGTGATGGGCGCCGCCGAGCCACTCGGCCTCGGTGTGATGTGCTCGGGCACCCACCCGCTCACCGACTGGACCACCCAGCAGGTCACCGACTCACCGCGGTACGCCGCCCTCATCGAGCGCACCCAGTGGCTCGCCCGGCAACTGCAGATCTTCGGTGTGTACGTGCACGTTGGCGTCCGCAGTCCGGACAAGGCGATCCCCATCGTGAATGCGTTGCTCGCCTACATTCCGCATTTCCTCGCATTGTCGGCGTCCAGCCCGTACTGGATCGGCTCGGACACCGGGCTGGCGTCCTACCGCAGCAAGGTGTTCGAGGCGCTGCCGACGGCCGGGCTGCCATATCAGCTCTCCGGCTGGGATGAATTCGAGCGATATATGGATGTGCTGATCTCCACCAGCACGATCGAGACCATTCGCGAGGTGTGGTGGGACATCCGCCCGCACCCGACATTCGGAACGGTCGAGCTGCGGATCTGCGACGGGATTTCCCGGCTCGACGAGATCGCGGCCGTCGCGGCGATCGCGCAATGCCTGGTGCACCGATTCGACACCGAGATAGACCGCGGCTATACGCTGCCGACGCCGCGAGCGTGGATTGTGCGGGAGAATAAGTGGCGGGCCGCGCGTTACGGCCTGGACGCTCGGATCGTGGTCGACAGCACCGGAAGCGTTGTGTCGGTTCGCGACTCGATTGCCGATCTGGTGGAGGATCTGGCTCCCACCGCTCGGCGGCTGGACTGCGAGGACGAGCTGCGCTCGGCGCTGTCGATACTGCGGAACGGCGCGAGTTATGAGCGGCAACGCCGGGTCGCAGCGGACCACGGCGGTGATCTGGCCGCCGTCGTCGATGCACTGCAACGGGACATGGAGGACGGATTGCGAGCGTTCGAGTGAGCCAGGGGGCCTTCTCGGCATTTGACGACTGGCTGGCCCGGCACGAGGCCGAGCTGATCGCGCTACGCCGGGACGTGCACGCCCATCCCGAAATGGGTCACCGGGAGTATCGCACCACCGGGCTGATCGCCGATCGGCTGCGTGCCGCCGGCCTGACGCCGCGGCTGCTGCCGGGGGGCACCGGCGTGCTCTGCGACATCGGTATGGGCCAGCCGACAGTCGCGCTGCGTGCCGACATCGACGCGCTGCCGCTGGCCGATCTGACCGACGCGCCATACAGGTCCACTGTGGACGGCGTGTGCCACGCCTGCGGCCATGACGTGCACACCGCCGTGGTGATCGGCGCCGCGCTCGCGCTGTGCCATTTCTCCGACGCAGCGCGGCTGCCCGGCGCCGTGCGGGTCATCTTCCAGCCCGCCGAGGAGTCGACGCCGGGCGGCGCGCTGGACGTGGTCCGCGCGGGCGGGCTGGACGGCGTACGCCGCATCTTCGCGTTGCACTGCGATCCGCACCTGCAGGTCGGCAGGGTCGGTCTGCGCAACGGCCCGATCACCGCGGCCTCGGACCTGGTCCAGGTCCGCCTGACCGGCCCCGGCGGTCACACGGCCCGCCCCCAACTGACCGCCGACCTGGTTTATGCGCTCGGCCGGGTCATTACCGAGGTGCCCGGCCTGCTGTCGCGCCTCGCCGACCCGCGATCCGGGCTGTCGCTGGTGTGGGGTGCCGTCGCCGCCGGCGTGGCTCCCAACACCATTCCGCAGAGCGGCGTCGTCCGTGGCACGGTGCGGGTGCTCGACCACGACGCCTGGGAGGGCGCCGAGAAATTGGTGCGCTCACTGGTAGAGCAGGTGGCCGCTCCGTCCGGCGTACGCACCGAGATCACCTACAACAGAGGCGTTCCGCCGGTCAACAACGACCCGGCCTGCACGGCGCTGCTCCGCCAGGGGGTGCTCGCCGGGCTCGGCCCGGACGTTGCCACGGATACGCCGCAGAGCATGGGCGGGGAAGATTTCGGCTGGTATCTGGACCGGGTGGCGGGCTCCTTCGCCCGGCTCGGCGTGCGCCCGGTGGGCGGGCGCGACTACGACCTGCACCAGGGCGGGTTCGACGTCGACGAGCGCTGCGTCGCGATCGGTGTCCGGTTGTTGGCGCACACGGCACTGGCCGCGCTGGAGCTCGACTCACTCGGCGCCGCGACGCAGGCCCGGTCCGACGACGCCGCGAGCGGCACGGACGGCTAGGTCTACGGCCGGGGCTACGGGCCGTTGGAGCGACACGGCCGTGATCGCAGGTCCGCGACGTAGTCCGCCGGAGCGCCGGCGGTCTCAGCGGCGTCGGCCATGACGCCGAGGTAGCGTGCCGAGGGCAACCCGCCCTCGTAGCCGTCGAGCGCGTAGACCCAGGCGATCGGGTTGCCCGACAGTGTTTGCACACGCAGCCGGATCTTGTTGTACAGACCGGAATCGGCGCCCTCCCAGACGTCGAGCTCACGCTCGTCACCGGGCATCACGTCATAGAGCGCCACAAAGACCGCTTCGAGCGGGTCCTCGACGATGGTCGCCAGAGCGCCCTCCCAGCCGAGATCCTCGGCGCCGAAGGTCAGCCGCCAGCCCAGCAGCCAGCCGACGTCGGACAGCGGGCTGTGCGGGCACC
>JBPCOR010000103.1:0-3010 GCA_051000035.1 Mycobacteriales bacterium
GGCGTCGCGTGATCCCGCCGCCGCCGAGCGACTGACGGCATCCCGGCGGGCGGTCGGGGCGATCGCGGCGGAGCGCGGCCTACCGGTCGAGAACCTGCTCGCCCCCGACGCCGTCCGCCGACTTGCGTGGGAGCCGCCGGCGCCGGTCGACCTCGCGTCGGTCACCCGCTTCCTCATCGGCCGGCAGGCCCGGCCATGGCAGGTCGCGCTGACCGCGGAGGCGCTCACGGGCGCGCTGACAGCTCGGGCTCCGGCGCCCGTCGGGTCTCCACCGGATACGAATACCAGCGAGTAACACCCGCGGCGTACCGCCGGGTAACATAGCGGCCACAGAGCCGTACGTTCGCGGCGAGCGCTGGGCGGGAGTGATTCGGTGTTCGGAGCTGCCCACGACCGGTCCGCTCCCGAGGTGGTATTCCTCGACGGCGTCCGTACGCCGTTCGGTAAGGCCGGGCCGGCCGGGATCTACGCCGAGACGCGCGCCGACGACCTGGTCATCCGCTGCCTCCGCGAGCTGCTCGAGCGGCACCCTGCGCTGCCCGGCGACCGGATCGACGAGGTCGCGATCGCGGCGACCACCCAGACCGGCGACCAGGGTCTGACCATCGGACGGACGGCGGCGCTGCTGGCCGGCCTGCCCGCCAGCGTGCCGGGATTCGCGATCGACCGGATGTGTGCCGGTGCGATGACGGCCGTGACGGCCACGGCGAGCGGTATCGCGGCCGGTGCCTACGACGTCGCGATCGCCGGTGGCGTCGAGCACATGGGCCACCACCCGATGGGTGACGGCATCGACCCGAATCCGCGCATCATCGCCGAGCGGCTGGTCGATCCCTCGGCGCTGGTGATGGGACAGACCGCGGAGAACCTGCACGACCGGTTCGCTTCGCTGACCCGAGAGCGCTGCGACGCCTACGCCACGTCCAGCCAGGGCAAGTACGCCGCAGCCCTGGCCGACGGCAGGATCACCCCCGACCTGGTGACCGTCGCCACCCGGTCCACCGAGCTCGGTTGGGGGCTCGCAACCGCCGACGAGCCACCCCGGCCGGGCACGACGACCGAGGCGCTCGCAACACTGACGACGCCGTTTCGTCCGCACGGCCGGGTCACCGCCGGCAACTCCGCGGGGCGGAACGACGGCGCCACCGCGTGCCTGGTGGCAAGTGGTGCGGCGGCTGCCGAATTCGGGCTGCCCGCGGCGATGCGCCTCGTCGGCTTCGCCTTTGTCGGGGTCGAGCCGGAGGTCATGGGAATCGGGCCGATCCCGGCCACCGACAAGGCACTCGCGCGCACCGGGCTGTCCATCGGGGACATCGGGCTGATCGAGATCAACGAGGCGTTCGCCGTCCAGGTCCTGTCCTTCCTGCAGCACTACGGCATCGCCGATGACGACCCGCGGGTCAACGCCTATGGCGGCGCCATCGCCGTCGGTCATCCGCTCGCGGCCTCCGGCGTCCGGCTGATGATCCAGCTCGCCCGGCAGTTCACCGGCCGGCCCGACGTGCGATATGGCCTGACGACGATGTGCGTCGGGATCGGGATGGGCGGCAGCGTGATCTGGGAAAACCCGCACTGGCAGGGAGCAACCGCATGAGGACCGCCGACGCATTCGCCGCCGCGGAGGCGCCGTGATCGGGCCTCGCGAGCTGTTTCCCGACGAGGTCGTCACCCGGGCGCTGGTCCGGTATATCGACATCCCGGGCGTGACCGGCGACACGACGATGCCGACCGGGGTCGGCGGCGAGGTCGCGTTGATCACGCTGGACAACGGACGTGACCACACCCGCCCGTCGACGTTCGGCCCGGCCGGCCTCGCGGCGCTGTCGGCCGCGATGGATGAGATCGAGGCCAGAACGCCCGGCGTGACGGCGATCGCGGTCACCGGCAAGCCCTACGTCTTCGCAGTCGGCGCCGACATCTCCGCGGTAGGGCGGATCGCCGCCCGCGAGGATGCCGTCGCGATCGCCCGGGAGGGCCACCGCGTCTTCGGCCGGCTGCGGGCCGCGAGCGTTCCGACGTTCGCGCTGATCAACGGCGCCTGCCTCGGCGGCGGCCTCGAACTCGCCCTGGCGTGTGATTTCCGGACGCTCTCGGCCGGCGCCGGCGCTATCGCGTTCCCCGAGTGCTTTCTCGGGCTGATCCCCGGCTGGGGCGGCTGTTACCTGCTGCCGAACCTGATCGGCGCCGCCCCCGCGATCAAGGTGATCATCGACAATCCACTGTCGCAGAACCGGATGCTGCTCCCGGCGCAGGCGTGCGACCTGGGTATCGCCGACGTGATGCTCGAGCCGGCGGACTTCCTCGAGCGCTCGCTCGCGTGGGCCGGCGGTGTTCTCCGCGGCGAGACCGATGTGCGGCGAGCACCGGTCGACCGCGACGAGGCGTGGGATGCCGCCGTGGCGGCCGGCCGCGCCGGTGTCGACGCGCGTCTGCACGGCGCCGCGCCGGCGCCGTACCGGGCCCTGGACCTCATCGCGGCCGCCAGGACCGCGACCGCGGAGGACGCCTGCGCAGCCGAGGACGAGGCGCTGGCCGACCTGCTCATGAGCGAGGAGCTCCGCAGTGGGCTGTATGCCTTCGACCTGGTGCGGAAGCGAGCCCGGCGTCCGGTCGGCGCACCGGACCCGTCCCTCGCCCGGCCGATCAGCAAGGTCGGAGTCATCGGCGCGGGCCTGATGGCCCGTCAGCTCGCCTTGCTGCTGGCGCGCCGGCTGAAGGTGCCGGTGGTGCTGACCGATGTCGACCAGCGGCGGATCGACGCTGGTGTCGAGGCGGTCCGCGCCGAGATCGCCGGGTTGGCTGGCAAGCGGCGGGTCGGCCCCGACCTCGGCGCCCGGCTCGCGGCGTCGGTCACCGGCTCGCTGGACTATCACGCGTTCGCCGATGCCGACCTGGTCATCGAGGCGGCGTTCGAGGACCTCGGGGTGAAGCGGCAGATCCTCGCGGATGTGGAGGCGGTCGCGCCGCAAAGCTGCGTGCTCGCGACCAACACCTCGTCGCTGTCGGTGGC
>JBPCOR010000107.1:0-3930 GCA_051000035.1 Mycobacteriales bacterium
CGCCCGAACGCGCCGGAGCGCGCCTGGCCGCGGCCTTGCGGCCGGACTTGGGGTGCGCTGCAGCGGCCGTTCTGGTCGGCATGGCGTCACGGTACCCCGATCGCCCCGTCCGTCACACCAGCAACAGCAGGCGACACGCGTCCGGCCGCTCCCGGTGCTGTCCATGCCCCTACGTCTCTGCTCCGCCCAGCTGAAGCAGAGCCGGAGCAGCCTCACCGGGCCCGGTGGAGGCCGGCGACCGCGCACGGCCAAACGGTCAGACCGTCAGACGGCAATGACCGTGGGCACGATCATCGGGCGCCGGCGGTAGGTGTCGGCGACCCATCGCCCGACCACCCGGCGCAATCGCTGGGCGAGCTGGTGGGTGTCGGACACACCGTCGTCGGCCGCCTCCGCCAGGGCCTTTTCGATGAGCGGCACAACGGCGTCGAAGGCGCCAGGTTCGTCGGAGAACCCCCGCCCGGACACCTGCGGCGTCCCGGATGCCCGCCCCGTCGCGGAGCTGACGACGACGGTGATGGCGACGAAACCCTCGTCGCCGAGGATGCGCCGGTCCCGCAGGGTCTGGTCGCGGACGTTGCCGACCTCCACTCCGTCGACGTAGACGTAGCCGCAGTCGATCGCCCCGCTGATGCTCGCGATGCCGTCGATGAGGTCGACGACGACGCCATCCTCGGCGAGCACGACCCGCTCGGCCGGCACACCGCTCGCCTCCGCGAGGCGAGCGTGCGCGCGCAGGTGCCGCCACTCGCCGTGCACGGGCATCACATTGCTCGGCCGGGTGATGTTGAGCAGGTATAGGAGCTCGCCGGCCGGCGCGTGGCCGGAGACGTGCACCATCGCAGTCTCCTTGTGCACCACCATCGCGCCGCATCTGGCCAGGCCGTTGATGACGCCGAAGACCGCGGTCTCGTTGCCCGGCACCAGGCTCGAGGCGAGGATGATGGTGTCGCCCTCCTCGATGTGGACCTGTCTGTGCTCGCGCCCCGCCATCCGGGCGAGTGCCGACAGCGGCTCGCCCTGTGACCCGGTGGAGACGAGCAGCACCCGCTCCGGCGGCAGGCTCACCACCTCGTCGATGGGCACCATGAGGCCGGGGGGGACCCGCAGCAGTCCGAGATCCTGGGCGACGCCCATGTTGCGGACCATCGACCGGCCGACGAACGCGACCTTGCGGTTGTGCCCGGCCGCGGTGTCGAGCACCTGCTGGACACGGTGCACGTGGGAGGAGAAGCAGGCCACGATGACCCGGCGCTTCGCCTCCCGTACGACGGAATCCAGCACCGGGCCGATCGCTCGCTCGGAGGTGACGAAACCGGGCACCTCGGCGTTCGTCGAGTCGGAGAGGAGCAGATCGAGCCCCTCCGCGCCGAGGCGGGCGAATCCGCCGAGGTCGGTGCGCCGACCGTCCAGCGGAAGCTGGTCCATCTTGAAGTCACCGGTGTGCAGCACCAGCCCGGCCCCGGTGCGGATCGCGACCGCCAGGGCGTCGGGAATCGAATGGTTGACCGCGAAGAATTCCAGGTCGAAGGGCCCGAGAGCCTCCTGCTGGCCCTCCTGGACGGTGAGCGTGTAAGGCGTGATCCGGTGCTCCCGGAGCTTGGCCTCGACCAGCGCCAGCGTGAACGTCGATCCCATCAGGGGCAGGTCCGCCCGCTCCCGCAACAGATACGGGATGCCGCCGATGTGGTCCTCGTGGCCGTGGGTCAGGACCACCCCGACGACGTCCTCCCACCGGTCGCGCAGGTAGCCGAAGTCCGGCAGGATCAGGTCGACGCCGGGCTGCCCCGCGTCGGGGAAGAGCACTCCGCAGTCGACGATGAGCAGCTTGCCGGCGTACTCGAAGACCGTCATGTTGCGGCCGATCTCGCCGATCCCGCCGAGCGGGATGACACGCAGGCCCTCGGCCGGCAGCGGGCGGGGCCGGCCCAGGCGCGGGTGCGGGTGGCTCACGAAGCGGCTCTCTCGGCGGCGGCCGGCGAGTCGAGGTCGAGATCGACCTTGGCAGCGGCCAGGTCGGCCCGCAGGACGGCGATTTCGGCATCGGTGGCATCGATCAGGGGCAGCCGTACCGGCCCACCCGGCAGGCCGGCCAGGCCCAGCGCCGCCTTGGTGAGGATCACACCTTGAGCGCGGAAGAAGCCAGTGAAGACCGGCAGCAACTCTCGATGCAGCCGCAGCGCCCCGGTTACGTCGCCAGCGCCGTAGGCGGCGATCATCTCCCCGACCCTTCGCCCGACGAGGTGCGTCGGCACGCCGACGACGCCGACGGCGCCGATCGACAGCAGCGGGAGCGTGTCCTTGTCGTCACCGGAGTAGTAGGCGAGTCCGGTGCGCGCCATCACCCAGGAGCTCGCCTCGAGGTCGCCCTTGGCGTCCTTGACCGCGACGACGCGCGGGTGCTCGGCGAGGCGGACCAGCGTTTCGGTGGCGATGGCGATGGCGGTCCGGCCGGGAATGTCGTAGAGCAGACACGGCAGCCCGCCGGCGTCGGCGACGGCGACGAAATGCGCGAGCAGCCCGGCCTGCGGCGGCTTGGAATAGTACGGCGTGACCACGAGCAGCCCGTCGGCGCCGGCAGCCGCGGCCGCCTCGGCGAGGTGGACGCTGTGAGCGGTGTCGTTGGTGCCGACACCGGCGATGACGTGAGCGCGGCCACCGACCGCCTGCACGACCGCCCGGAGCAGCCGGTCCTTCTCCGCATCGGTGGTCGTCGGGGACTCCCCCGTCGTACCACTGATGACCAGACCGTCGTTGCCGCCGTCGTCGACGAGATACGTCGCGAGCGCAGCGGCACCATCGACATCGAGCGATCCGTCGGCGTGGAACGGCGTCACCATCGCGGTCAGCACCCGACCGAACGGCGCCGCGGCGTCAGTCGAGGCGGCGGCGCTGGGGGAACCCATGGACGTAACGCTACCGCCCGGGTAGGACCAACCCGCTGCGACGGCGCTGGACGGCGGCCGGCGGGCCGGCGGGCCGGCGGGCCGGCGGGCCGATGAAAACCCCGCGACGCGCCGGTCGGGGGTCCGGAGCATCGCGGGGCCTGACAAGTGTAACGGCACGCATCGGCGTGCGGTCTACCCGGCTGTGCCGTCTGGCGGTCGCCGTCAGCCCTCGGAGACCAGCGGGCTGGAAGCCACCTCGGTGCCGTCGGGCAGTGTCGATATGTCGAAGTCGGCGAACACGTTGGGCGCGACCCGCCGGCACTCTCGCAGGCACGCGATGGCGGTCGCCCGGATCTCGACGTCGGCGTGCTCGGACCCGCGCATCGCGACGAAGTGCCGCCACGCCCGATAGTTTCCGGTGACCACGATGCGGGTCTCGGTCGCGTTGGGCAGCACGGCCCGGGCCGCCTGCCGAGCCTGTTTGCGCCGCAGCGTCGCATTGTCGACGTCGGCGAAGCGCTTCTGCAACCCCTCCAGCAGGTCGGTGTACGCCGCGAGCGCGGTGTCGGTGGCGGCGACGAACCGCTCGTGCAGCTCGGGATCCGCGGCGATCACGGCCGGCTCCACCATCGCGGCGTCCCGCTCGGGGACGTAGCGCTGGGAGAGTTGGCTGTAGGAGAAATGCCGATGCCGGATCAGCTCGTGGGTGAGCGACCGTGACACCCCGGTGAGGTACATCGTGATGGTGCCGTGCTCCAGCACGGACAGGTGGCCGACGTCGAGGATGTGCCGCAGGTAGCCGGCGTTGGTCGCGGTGGCGGGGTTCGGCTTCTGCCACGACTGATAGCAGGCCCGGCCGGCGAACTCTGCCAACGCCTCGCCGCCATCGGTATCGGTCTCCCACGGCGTGTCCGGCGGCGGGTCGAAATGCGTGTAGGCGATCACCTGGACGCGCGGCGGGACGATTCGCGGCACGAAAACCTCCGTCGGCAGGACATGCTGGCACTCATCGGATCTGCTGCTCGCGCTGGCTTCGGACTAT
>JBPCOR010000158.1:0-4101 GCA_051000035.1 Mycobacteriales bacterium
GTCGGCTTCGCGGCATCCGGGCACCGCGCCGCCACCAGACTCTGCAACGCCGCCGAGGACGACGAAGACATAAACAGCACCGACGACCCGCTTGCACCGGCCAGGATCGCCGCCGCCACGACCACGGCGACGAACACCGCCGGACTACGACACCCCAGACCCGGCGCCCGCGACCACGGCGGCGGCAACTTGCCTCCCGCACGGATAGCCGGCGGCACAGTCTGCTCGACTGCCCCGCTCGCGCGATTCGCCGCCACCGCTCTCTCCCTCGGACTGACTGGCAGCAATGGTCTACCAGGACGCGACGCGCCACCAGTCACGTCCATCAACGCGCTATCCCAGCAGCGGCGGAGAAGGCGGCGGATCGCCCCGGCGGGGGCATCTCGGTTTGACTTGAAGCACCGACACAACAGCGAAGAGGGATGTCAATGAGCACCTACGAATTCACGTTCGTCGTGGATCACCGGATCACCGACGACGAGGTGGACGCACTGTTCGACCAGGCCGATGATGTGACTCCTGAGCGAGAGCGGGCCCGGACATTGCTCGGATTCGACCGGAGCGCCGAATCACTGCCACAGGGGTTGGTGTCAGCCTTGCACGATGTCGAGGCGGCCGGGTTGGTGGTTTCGTCGGTGCGCAGCGAGGACCTGGTGACGCCCCGACAGATCGCGGCACGCACCGGACGGTCCTACGAAAGCGTGCGGCTCCTGGCCAACGGGCGGCGCGGGCCGGGAGGCTTCCCCGCCCCCCTGCAGACGGACGGGTGGATGCTTTACAGCTGGGCCCAGGTGCGACCGTGGTTCGCCCGCCACTACCCCCGCTCGGACGCTGACCGTGAACTGCTCACCATCGACCGCGACCGACTCATCGCCGCGGCCGACCATCTCCTACGTGCCCGGTCCCTGATGCGCGGCGACGACCTCGCCGCCGGTCTCGCAGCTCTGGTGGCCGCCTAACCTCGACCGCTCACCCGATGAGATCAGCAGGTCCGTCTATCGCCGACTCGTGACGGATCATCATCATCACGCACACACCGTAGGAATCCCGGCCGGTCCAGACACCCGTGTGCGAGCTGATCCGTCCCGCCCCACTCGTGGAACCGTCGGCGGTAACCGGGGGTGTTCTGCAGCTCGATCCGCCCGCCGAGCAGCGGCGGCTGGGGTGAGACCCCGTTAGGCATCGGTGCGGAGGACGGCGGCGGGTTGGGCGCGGTCGGCCACCCGCTGGGTGGCGAGGGAGCCGGCAGCGATGGTGCAGACGACGACGGCCGCTGTCACGATGATCGTCGCGCCGGGGATGTAGTAGAGCGCATCGGGCAGCCGGGTGGGGTCGGCGTCGAGTCCACTGTAGACAGTCAGGGCGGCGATCCACGCCAGTCCGCAGCCGATCACGGCAGCGGCGACGAGGAGGGCAGCGATCTCGGTCAGCAGTGATGCCAGATGGCGCGACCGGGAAAGCCCCATCCGGCGGGTCAGAATGTAGGAGATCGTGCTGGCCCGTTGGCGGGTCGACAGATACAGCGCCAATGCGGATATCGCCAGGACGCCGACGAGCACGGCGAGCGCGCGGAGGTAGTCGAAGGTCCACAGCGTCGCGGCGTAGTCCGTCGCGAGCAGGTCGTTCGGGCTCACGTCGAAGAGCAGTCGTGCGCCGGCAGCGACGAGGGCCGCGTTGGCCGCGGACGTCGAGCCGTTGGACCACAGCTCGCTGTGTCGGTGCAGCTGGGCTCCGACGGGGAGGTCGCCGAGGCGATCGGCGTCGACGATCAGCAGGTCGGCGTAATTGTCCCGGATCCCCGGTAGCACCGACGGCGTGGCGACCACGTCGACGGTACGGCTGCTGGCGCCGAGGATCAGCCGGGTGGTGCTGCTCGGATCGCGCCGCACCAGCAGCGCGGCGACGGTGCCGCGTGGCTCCGGCCGGTCGAGATCGCCGACCAGACTCGCAAGGGAACGACCGCCGAAGCCGGCGTGCCAGTACGCCGTGCGGGCGAAGGTGTGCGGATCGATCGCGAGGACCTCGGCGCGGTGCCCGGCGATCATCGCGCCCTGATAGCGGGTGACGAGGGTGCCGACGCGATCGAGCGCCGGCGTCGGGCGCAGCGGATCGACCGAGACGGCGACGGTGTGCGCGCCCACGTAGACGCTCGCGCTGGCGTCGGCGGTGGTCCGGATCGTGCCGCTCGCGGCGGTGGCGTAGACCAGGACGGCGACGGGCACGACGGCGCCGACGATCAGGCCCTGCGCGATCAGCGGCGCCCCGGTGATCCGGTGTGCCGCGAGGAAGGCCGGCAGCCGCCACCGCCGGCCCCGCCACCGGGTCAGGCCGGCGTAGCCGAGATACACCAGTCGGGCAGCGAGCAGTCCGCCGCCCATGACGAGCAGCAGCGGATAGATCACCAGCAGCGGGCTCAGCGTTGCCACGAACCTGGTCACGGTCACCGCCGGATCCGCATGCACCCGCACTCCGGCCCAGACCGCGAGCCCGAGCACCGGCAGCTCCAGCGGGGTGCGGGCGGCCCACCGGGCGATCCGGCGCCGATCCGGCCGGGTCTCGGTGAGGCTCCGGGCCCGCAGCACCGCCGCAGCCGCGCCGAGTGCCAGCGCGACGACGAGGCCGATCCCCGCGACGGCGGCAGCGTCCCCCGGGGCGCGCGCATCCAGGTTGCCGCTGGGCCCGATCCACCGGACCAGGCCGATCGCGACAGCCCAGCCCACGACGACGCCAAGTGCGGTCGGCACGAGCAGCTCGAGCCCCGCCTTCACCCCCAACAACGCCGGGGACACCCCGCGGGCCACCAGCAACCGCACCTCCCGCAGCCGCCGTTCGGCCCAGAAGCCGCCGGCACCACCGACCAGCAGCAGAGCGAGGAGCCCGCCGCCGGCCGCGATCGGGATGACGGTCCGGACCAGCGCCGACCGCACCAACCGGGTGTGATCCACCATGTCCGGCAGGGCCTGCTGAGAGCCGCCGAGCTGGTCGACTCCGCCAGGATCCTGGACCGAGAGATCGATGCCCCGCCGCTTCATGTCCCGCGAGATCGCTGCCAGCCGCCGCACCGCGTCGGCTTCCTCGCCGTTGATCTGCTGCGCCCGCTGCAGCGTCATGCGCCGGGTGCCGATCGGTGCCAGCCAGTCGGCGCCGGACGGGAACCCGACGGCCAGCCGCGCGAACGTCGCGTAGTCGGTGGGCAGCACGTCGTTCGTCGGCAGGTTCTGCTCATACGACGCGCCGCCGACCAACTGTGATCGGGAGCACCAGTACGGGTCTGAATGGTCAGCGAACAGGTCGCGGTAGACGCCGACCACCCGGACCGGTGCCAAATCGACCCGCGCCGTCGACCCGGGGCGCAGGTGCAACGACCGCGCTGTCGTGTCGGGCACCCACACACCCGACCCGGCCAATCCCGGGGTGAGCCGGTGCACATGCGACACGATCCGCTGGCCGTACATCAGGAAGCCTTGCAGCCCCTGGTCTGAAGCCGCGTTCGAGGCGACCCGGGCGGGGGCCAGTGCCGAGCCGACGTAGAAGAAGGACTGCGGCGACGGCAGGCCCGCCGCCCGGATCGCGCGCGGGACCGCCGCGTCGAGCTCCGTCAGCACGGACACGCGGGGGAAATTCTTCCCCGTATCCGCCACGCCCGCCGGGAAGCCGGTGAAGCCGGCGTGGATGGCGGGATACGCCGCGTCGGCGCACCGAGCGGCGATCTGGCTGTGCAGGGTCGCGGAGGACGCCGAGGACAGGAAGAGCCCGGCCGAGCACGCCACGATCGCGAATATCGCCGCCGCACCCGCCACCGCCAGCAGAACAGACACGCGGCGTACGCCCAGCAACGGCGCCCGGGTCCACGGCGCCAGCCGCAGCACAGCGCCGCGGCGCCGGTGCGCAGGACGGTCGCCGAGCGGGTGAGCCACGCAGGGACGGTACGCGCACCCCAGGCGCGGCCGTACCGAGACCTCTTCGCAACCGAAACGCGACGTGCACCGTTACCAACGCCACGGCCGCCGACGCGCCGGACCGCTCACGTCGGTGGCGCTTCCTCCGGAAGGTAGTCACGGGCCTTGCGTGCCGTCGAGTGACTCCCGGATGATGTCCGCG
>JBPCOR010000033.1:0-4602 GCA_051000035.1 Mycobacteriales bacterium
TCGGGCAGGTCCGCGACGTGCAGTTCCTCGCCATACAGGTCGCCGCCCGGTTCCTGGCGGGCGCTCTCGGCGAGGCCGCCGAGGTCCACCGGGGCGAAGCCGAGTTCGCGCACCAGCCCGCCGACCACCCTCTTGGCCGGCGCGTCCTCGCCACAGAGCAGGACAACGGCCTGGTGTGCTCCGACGCGGCCAGTCGCTTCGGCGAGGAACCCGCTGGTCAGGGTGTTGAAGCCCTTGACATAGCGCGCGCCGGGCAGCAATGCCGCGACATGCTGGCCCGCGGTCAGCCCGTCGAGGTCGACCACGCCGTCTCGCTGCGGGTTGTACGGGTTGGTGGTATCGATGACTATCACGTCGGCCAACGACCCGGCTGCGTCACGGGCCGCGGTGACGTGCTCGAATCGGGGCGCGAACAGCACCATGTCGGCGAACGCGACCGCCTGTTCCGGGGTGCCGGTGCGGGCGCCGGCACCGACCTCCGCCGCTGCCTGGGCTAGCCGGTCGGGTGTGGAAGACCAGCTGAGCATGACCTCGTGTCCGGCCGTGCGCAGCAGCGCGCCGAGGGTGCGGCCGATGCTGCCAGCGCCGATCACTCCGATCCGCATCAGCGCTCCGTCCCGGTCTGAACCGTGCCGGCAGGTCTCCGAAGGCTGCCGGCGTGGTCCTGGGCCTGGGCCCATTGCCGGAACGTGCGAGGTGGCCTGCCGGTGATTTCC
The DNA here is from genome assembly GCA_051000035.1 of Mycobacteriales bacterium. Classification (GTDB taxonomy): domain Bacteria; phylum Actinomycetota; class Actinomycetes; order Mycobacteriales; family QHCD01; genus QHCD01. Next base: position 717 of record JBPCOR010000033.1, read on the forward strand.
TCAACCGTCGGCAGCACGGCAGATTCAGCCAGGGTGCCGTCGACGTAGAAGCTGACGAACGCGTCTACGTACTCAGCTGGCATCGTTGCGGTCATTTCGGCTCGGGCCTCGGCGTCGGAGGGGCCTTCGAAGCGCCGAACTCGGTCGAGGACGTCGGCGAGGACGCGCGGTCAGCAGGTTGAAGCGGCTCCGGGCCGCTCAGCGCAGACTCGCGGCCCTCGTGCGCGTCGGACGACGGTGCGCTCTGGGCGACGGCGGCAATGTCGACGGGATCGATCATCGCGACCTGCACACCCCGGGTAAGCGAACCGCACTAGCCAGCCCCACCATATGTAAGGGTTCGTTCCCTTACGCGAGGACGGTACCCTCGCGGTGACGACAAGCGCTAGGGAAATCTTATGCGACGATCGGCCGCGGAAACCAGGGAACACGTGCTCGGGGTGGCACATGAGCTGTTCTACTGGCACGGCATCCGGGCAACGGGCGTGGACACGATCGCCGAAACAGCCGGCGTGGCCCCGACCACCCTCTATCGCTTGTTCGCATCCAAGGACGACCTCATCGCCGCCTACGTCGAACGGGCAGATCGTCTCTACCGCGCCTGGTTCACCGCCGCCGCCGATACCGAATCCGCCGATCCTGCCGCTCGGATCCTGGCAGTGTTCGACGCGCTCGCCGAGCAGGTGCAGCCACACCAATGCCGGGGCTGCCCGTTCCTGATGGCCCTGGCCGAGCTACCGGACCCCGCTCATGCCGCGCACCGCACCGCGGTGGCCACCAAAGCCTGGGTGCACGCCCAGTTCGGGCAGCTGAGCAGCGACCTCGCCGAGCGGGCCGGCATCGGCGATCCGGGCCTGCTCGCCGCCCAGCTGACCCTCGCCTTTGAAAGCGTCTACGCCTCGGTCCAAGCCCTCGGTATCAACGGCCCCGCCAGGTACGGACGCGCCCTGGCCGAGGCCCTGCTCGCCGCCCATACCCAAGCGTTGACACCCGGATGACCGCCAACCCCACCCCCGCATCACTACTGCCGGTACGGCGCCTGCCCGGTCCGATGCTCACGACTCGCCCCCCGCCTTGCGAGCATCGGTATCGCTGGAGGCCCGTACGACGAGCTCCGGTTCGAATACCACCGACTGGTGCTGGTGCTCCTCACCCGAGGCCTCGGCGAGCAGGAGCTCGGTCGCCCGCGCACCGAGCCGCTGGCGGGGCTGACGGATCGAGGTCAGCGGAATCGGTGCGGTCTCGGCGAAGCCGATGTCGTCGTATCCCACGATGGCCACGTCGTCAGGAACGATGAGGCCGGCGCGCAGCAGCTCGTGCATCACGCCGAGGGCGATCAGATCGTTGACGCAGACGAGGCCGGTGGGCCGGCGTCGACGCGACAGCTCCAGCAGCTGGCGGGCCGCCTCGGTACCCCCGGCCACGTTGAGTTGGCTGGTCGGCAGGGAGAGCAGCGCGCCGGGCGCGAGGCCGGCTTCGCTGATTGCCTGCCGCGCTCCGGCGACGCGGTCGACCACCTGATGTGCTGCGTAGCCGGAGCCGACCAACCCGATGCGGCGATGACCGATATCCAGGAGGTGCTGCACGGCGATCCGCCCGCCCGTCACGTCGTGGACCGCCACCGAGCACTGCTCACCCGCGACGCCCGTCGAGTCGAGGAGCACGACGGGGACGTTACGGTCGCGCAGCAGCGGCGCAGCCCGCTGCGCCCCTCGCACCAGCACGCTGAGCGCGCCCTGGACCTGCTGCTCGGCGAGCAGGGTCAGGTATCGGCGCTCCTTGTCCGGGTCGTCGTCGGTGTTGCAGACGATTACCAGCGAGCCGGCGGCACGCGCCGTGTCCTCTACCCCACGCGCGACATCGGTGAAGAACGGATTGGCGATGTCCGGGACGATCAGCCCGATCGTCCGGCTATGCCCCATGCGCAGCTGCCGGGCCGACTCGTTGCGGACATATCCCAGCGCGTCGACGGCGTCCTGAACCCGCCGCCGCGTGTCCGACGCCACGATGCCGGGCCGGTTCAATACGTTGGAGACGGTCGCGACCGACACCCCGGCCCGTAGGGCCACGTCCCGGATGTCGGCCGGCTGCACGGGTGAGCTCCCCCGATCGACGTCGCGGCGCCTGGTTCGCCGGCTCGGACGATGATAGGACTCAGGGTCCGACCCGGGAGTGCACCGGCCGCGAACGGGCCGGTCGAATCGCACTCGACGCGGCGGAGGAGGACGTAGTGAACCGCAGGCCGCTGGGCCATCGCGAGGTTGGTTGTATCGGGTTCGGTGGGGCGCCGATCTCGTTGCGTCCCGACCGGCCGTCGAACGAGGAGGGCGTTCGCGTTGTGCGGGCCGCAGTCGACGCCGGCATGACGCTGTTCGACACGGCGGACGTCTATACGCCGGCCGGGACCGGCAGCGGCCACGGTGAGCGCCTGCTCGCCCGGGCGCTCGGGCGGCGGCCTGTCGACGACGGCGAGGTCATGGTTGCCACGAAGGGCGGAAAGTACTGGGACGCGGACGGGGAGGTGCGGATCGACTCCAGTCCGAAGCGGTTGCGAGCGGCTTGCGAGGCGAGCCTGCGCGCTCTCGATGTCGAGGTCATTGCCCTGTATCAGCTGCACGAGGTCGACCCCGTCGTGCCGATCGAGGACTCCGTCGGCGCGTTGCTGGAGCTGCGGCAAGCGGGAAAGATCGACCAGATCGGAGTGTGCAACGTCGACGTCGCCCAGCTGGATCGGGCCCTGAGCGTTGCCTCCATCGTGAGCGTGCAGAACCAGTACTCACCGGCGATCGTCGACAGCGATCCGGTGCTCGACCGGTGTGAGGCGCTGGCCATCGCGTTCCTGCCGTGGGGCCCACTGACCGGTTTTCGGTCCAGGCCCGACGACCCGCAATCGGCGATTGCCGAGCGCTTCGCCGCCGTCGCGGCACGCCTGGATGTGTCGGTGCCGCGGGTGGTGCTGGCGTGGGAGCTGGCGCGGTCTCCGGTCATGCTGCCGATCCCGGGTGCCACCCGAGCGGCCACCGTGCAGGATAGTGCGGGCGCTGCGGGCCTCGACCTCGGCGACCGGGACGTCGCCTGGCTGGCCGGCGCTCGATCTGACGGTGCCAGGGACTCTGCCGGCGGCTGACCGCGCGGATTCCTTGACAGTTGTACAGGCACGGTTTACCTTCCCGAAACAGCGTTGTAACGATTCAACTCCGCGACAACGCAGCCGGAACACCCCCGTGCCGGGCCGAACAGGGGATCGATCCATGACACCCACGCAGCCACGCAACGCCGCGGAGCTGGCGCTGCGCTTCGCGACCGCCGACCCTGCGCATGGGCCGGTGCCGATCTGGTGGTGGAGCGGGGCCCGGCTGCAGCGGCGCCGGCTGCGGTGGCAGATGCAGCAGCTGTCAGCGGGCGGCGTGCACCAGGCCGTGATCATGTGCCTGGCACCTCGGGGGCCGCTGTACGGGTCGCTGGCCGACGACCCGCCGTTCCTGTCCGAGCCGTGGTGGGAGATTTTCCTCGGGGCGTGCGAGGACGCCCACGAGCTCGGCTTCAAGTTCTGGCTCTACGACCAGTTCGGCTTCTCCGGCGCCAACTTGCAGGGTCAGCTCACCGCGGCGCACCCGTCGTGGGCGGGTGCGGAGCTGCACCGCATCGAACGCGACGTCGCGGCCGGGGAGACAGCGACCGTGCGACCACCGGCGGGTACGTCCGCCCTGGCGGCATACGCCGTCGCCCGCGACGACGCTGGGTCGGCGCGGCCCCGGGCCGTCGTCCTCGGCGACGACGGCTCCGCGACCTGGTCCGGCGGCGCGGGCCGGCTGTGCCTGTGTTACGCGCAGAACCGGGGCTTCGACTACTACGACCGGGATGCGTGCGCGCAGCTCCTCGACAC
>JBPCOR010000253.1:0-12888 GCA_051000035.1 Mycobacteriales bacterium
CTGCAGCTTCGAGTCGCCGATGCGATCACGGCCTTCGCCGGCTCGATGAAGTTCGTGTATCTGCACGCGCTGGTATTCGTTGTGTGGATGCTCGTCTTCGAGAAGAGCCCGTGGCCGACCCTGACGCTCATCGTGTCGCTCGAGGCGATCTTCCTGTCGACGTTCGTGATGATCGGGCAAAATCGGCAGGCCTCCTACCAGCAGGCGAAAGCTGACCACGACTTCGTCGCGAGCGAGCAGGAACTGCATACCAACACCGAGCTGACCAGGCTCATCCATCACCTCACCACCGAGATGCACGCGCGTCTGCTCCCACCCCCCGGCGGCGCGTCGGCGGCCATTGACCGGGGCGGCGCCCACCCGTCCAGCTGACCGGGTCAGCGACCGACGTGGATCGGGCCGGGCGACCGCCGAGGTCACTTCGCGTTCAACGTCACCGACCCGGACGGCACAACATCGAACCGCCGGGCCGCAACTGCGCAAACGCGCGAGCTATCTGTATGGCGCCAGGAAGCCGCACATGCCCAGGACGTCGTCGCGCTCGGGACGCAGTGACGCCACCGCGGCGTCGCCGAGATGGGACACATCGCCGGCCCGCAGCGCGGCGATCTGCTCCCCGGTACGCCGCGCCGCCGCGGCGGCGGAATCGGTCCAGATCCGCTCCCAGTCATCGAGCCGGTCGCCAACGAGCGCACCCGCCGCGGCGTAGAACTGCCGCAGCGCGCCCGCATCCCCGTCGTCGACCCGATCGCGCAGCGTCATGAAGCCCTCGATGGCGAGGTCACGCCGTCGGCGGGCACGATCCTGTCGCGCGAGGTCGTCGCCGTCGCCCAGCGCGACGGTCTCGCGGTACCGACCGGTGTCGGCGAGGTAGTCCGGCGGCAGCGTGAGCACCGCATCGCCGGCCTCCGGCAAGCCGTCGTTCTGCATCAGCACCTGCACCTGCAGGGCGCCGTCGAGGTTGACGGCCCGGTGGATGGTGCCGGGGGTGAACCACACGGCGTCCCCCGGCTGCAGGGGCGTGCGAGCGAAACCGTCGAGGGTCAGGGTGTGCAGCTCGCCCGCGCCCGCGATGACCAGATAGCACTCGGTGCAGGTCAGGTGCAGGTGCGGCGTCCCGCCGTGCAGCCCGTCATCGGTGGCCCACGGATAAACCCGCAGGCGCGACAGCCCGATCGCGCCCGGCAGCGCGGGCGAGCCCGTCATAGCCGGTGCCCGTCGACATAGCTCTGTGCGGCCGGGCGGTCCCACCTGCCGTCGGCGATCACCACCCGGTGCCGCAATCGCAGCGTGCCGCCCGCCGGGATCGTGAGCTCGTCGAAGAACGCCGGCGACGGCGCGACGGCCGGGAACGGGTCGTTGCGCACGAACCAGCGCACGGGCGGGTTGTCCGGCGCCTCGATCCACAGCAGCGTCGCGCCGCCGTCCACCTCGTCGTGCTGCCCGCTGTAGGCGAGCCACGGCGCCGAGGTGCCCATCGCGGCGGCACCCTGCTCGTCAGCGGTGAACACGTCGCCACCGGTGAACCCGCGTGGACCGCGCCAGAACAATCCGCTGTAACCGGCCAACTCCCGCCCCGCGGTGGTGGGGCTGCCGAGCACGAGCGGCTCGCCGCGCATGTTGTGCATCGAGCTCCCGACGTCGAGGGCCCAGGTGCCGAGTGCACGGTCGACGTCGTGCACCCGCAGCCCGCGGTGTTCGGCGATCCACGGATCCTGCCGTGCCGGTGCCCAGCACAGCCGCTCCACCACCTCGACCTCGTCGTCGCGTCGCCGCACGGTGTCGAAGCCGTCGTGGCGGATCACGCCGTTGTTGTCCAGGGCGACATATCCCGGCCCGTCGACGTACGTCGGGCCGCCCCAGAAATTCCAGCCCGACACGTCGGTGAGGGTCATCGCCAATCCCTTGTGCCAGCGGTGATCGTGCGGTCGGTACGCCGTGACCACGGCGCCGGACAAGGTCCGCAGCGGATGGAAGTACGGCTTGGGCGACTCGTAGAGCGGCATGTCGCCTTCGTACATGTACCGAGCGATTTCGACGTCGCTCGCGAACACCGATATCGATACGCCGTGATCGTGCACGACCCGGAGCCCGCCCACTACGCACCGATCCGCTCGGGCCTGGCCGCGCTGCCACTCCTGCTCTCGCTGCCACTCATGCTCTCATAGAAGGGATTACCGGCCCGGAGCTCGTCGCGGTGTACCGGCTTGTCGGTGAACGCCGACTGATACAGCCCGGCCGCCAACTCCAGCGCCGCGCGGCCGCCGGCACCGGAGGTCGAGGGCCGCTCGCCCCGCTCGATGCTGTCGAGCAGGTCGCCGAGCGCCGCAACGTGCGAGCTGCGGACATCGCCGGCCGGAGCCCATGCGGTCACACGCTGCTCGTCGCGCACGTGCGGCGCCGCCGTGATGCGCCAGTCGGAGTCGCCGTAGCCGTAGACGTGGGTGAGCTCCACCGTCGCGTCGGCGAAGTCGATACGCAGGTAGCTCTGCTCCCGGGGCGACAAGATGCTGTTGAGGACTGTCACGATCATCCCGTTGGCCATGGTGAGGATCGCGGCCGACACGTCCTCGGTGTCGACGTTGCGGCAGAGCCGCGGCGCGACCGCGCGGACCTCATTCCAGTCGCCGAGCAGATGCAGCATCAGATCCATCTGGTGAATCCCGTGCCCCATCGTGGGCCCGCCGCCCTCGGTGTCCCAGCGGCCGCGCCACGGCACGTCGTAATACGCCTGCGGGCGGAACCACAGGGTGTGGCAGACCGAGAGCAACGGTGCGCCGAAGGAGCCCCGCTCGACCGCGGCGCGAATGTGCCGCCCGGCCGAGCCGAAGCGGTGCTGGAACACGAACCCTGCGTACGGGCCGCCCTCCTGCTCGCCGGAGGTCGCGTCGTCGTACTCCCGCAGTGACAGGGTCGGCGGCTTCTCACACCAGACCCACGACCCGCCCGCCAGACACCGGGTGATCGCGCCGGCGTGGGACATCGGCGGCGTGCAGATGTGGGTCAGCGTGGGCCGGGTTGCCGCGAGCGCCTCGCCGAGGTCGCCGAAAGCGCGGGGGATCTCCCATTCCCGCGCGAACGCCGTCGCCCGGTCGACGTCGACGTCGACGACACCGACCAGCTCAACACGCTCGGCGTGGGCCCGAAGGGCCGGCAGGTGGGAGCCGCCGGCAATCCCGCCCGCTCCCACGACAAGCACGGAAATGCGGCCGGCGCCGTCACGGGTCACGGAGAATGCATCCTTCCTGGCACGCCGAGCTCAGCCGCGGCGGCGCGAGATCACCTGGGTGGGATTGACGAAACGCAGCGCCACGGCCAGCACGATCACGGACGTGAGCATGTAGCACACCGCCATCGCGGCGACCAGGGTCTGCGACGTGGTGCCGGGGTTGGACGCCGCACCGAAAAGCGCGACGACCAGCGTCTGGCTTCGGGGTCCAGCGACGAAGAACGTCAATTCGAATGCGGCAAACACCCGCACGAGCGTCAGGATGGCGGCCGCCAGCAGGCCGGGCAGCAGCAGCGGGAAGAGCACCCGCGCGAACATCCGCGGCGTGTTGGCGCCGAATACCCGCGCGGCATCCTCGACGTCCGGCGAGATCTGCTCGACGAAGGGCATCGTGATGAGGATGACGAACGGCAGTGCCGGCACCAGATTCGAGATGATGACCCCGAGCAGGCTGCCGCCCAGCCCGAGCTTGTAGATGAGCGCGGACAGCTGGATCGCGTAGGTCAGCGGCGGCAGCATGACCGGCAACACGAGCAGCACGATGACCAGGCTCTTGCCGCGAAACCTGCGGCGCGAGAGCGCGTAGGCGACCGGCGCGCCGAAGACGACCGAGATCGCGATCACGACCAAGCCCACCTCGAGGCTGGTCAGCACAGCCCTGCCGACACCAGCGTCGGTCCACGCCTGCCGGTAGGGGTGGGCGGTGAGGCCCTTCGGCCACCAACCGCCCGGCCAAGACGTCGCGAATGATTCGACGACGACCGATATGAGCACGCCGGCCAGCACGAGCAGGAAGCACGCCGCCGCGATCCAGGTGATGACGCCGGTGAGCGTCGGGCGAGCGCGTGGCGCGCGCGGCGCTGAACGTGGCCGGTCGAGCGAGACGGTCGAAGCCATGCCGGTCAGCCCTTCCCGGCGGTGGCGGGGCCGCGGTAGAGCCGCATCCGGATCACCGCGAGCACGCCGAGCACGATCAGCTCGACGACGGCCAGCACCATCGCGATCGCGGACGCGGCCGCGTAGTCGAATTTCTGTGATGCCGCTTGGTAGATCGGGATGGACAGGACGTGGGTCGCGGCGTCGGGCTGGCCGATCAGCACGGCCGAGGGGAAGACCGCGAATGCCTCGACCAGAGCAAGGCTCAGCGTGGTCACCAGGCCGGGCAACACCAGCGGGAATGAGATCCGCCAGAATCTGGCCGCCCGGCTCGCCCCCAATGTCGTGGCTGCGTCCTCCAGCGACGGATCGATGCCGCCGAAGAAGCCGATCATGAGCAGCAGCCCGAATGGCATGATCGACAGCACGAGCGCGATGAGGGTGGCCTGGTAGGAGTACAGGAACCGCACCGGGCCGATGCCGACCTCGCCGAGCAGCAGGTTGATCCAGCCGTGCGGGGAAAAGATCTGCGTCATCCCTTCGGACAGCAGCACGCTCCCGAATGTCACCGGGAGCAGGAACACCAAGGTCACCAGCCGTTTACCGCGGAAGTCGCGGCGCATCCGGTAGGCGAGCGGGACGGCAATGGCGAGGCTGATGATCGCCGCCGGCACGGCCAGCCGGACGGTGTAGAAGATCGTCTGGCGCTGGTAGGCGTCGCCGAAGAAATCCCGGTAGTTCTGCAGGGCGCCGCCGCCGTTCAACGGCTGGAAGGAAATCGCGAGGCCGTAGAAGAACGGGTACAGGAACAGCGCTGCCATCAGGGCGACCGCGGGCATCGCCGCGAGCAGGACGCCGTCGAGCCCGACCTTCGCGAGTATCCGGCGGATGGGCGACCCGGCTCCAGGGCGCTGCGTGGTCGCCGGTCTCGATGTCGCGATCGTCGCCATCATCGGGCCCTTCCGGCTCGCTCGGGCCCGGGGCGCGCGATGTCGATGTCCGCAGCGCTGCCGTCGGAGCCCTGGTAGACCAGGACGCGATCGACCGGGACGCGCAGCGTTACCTTGTCGCCCCGCTGCCGGCGTTGCTCGCAACGCAGGCGCAGCTCCAGCCCGTCACCCGCGCGCACCTCGAGCTGGCTGTCTCGTCCGTGGTACTCGACGACGTCGACAACGGCGTCGATATCGCCGGCGCCGGCCGGGCCGGCGGATGCATCGACGACCTGGACGTCATCCGGTCGGAACGCGACGGTCACATCGGCGTCGGCACCGACCGGCGCGGCCGACGCCACGATGCCCTCCACCGGTACGCCGACGGCGGCGACGGTGACCCGTGAGCCAGGCTCCGCGCCGGCAGTCGCCTTGCCGGGCAGGATGTTGCGGTAGCCCATGAAGCGGGCGACGTACGGATTGGCCGGGGAGGTATAGACCTCCTCGGGCGTGCCGATCTGCTCGACACACCCGTCCCTCAGCACGACGACCTTGGTGGCCAGGGAGAGCGCCTCCTCCTGGTCATGCGTGACATAGAGGATGCTCAACCCGAGCGTCTGATGCAGCCGCTTGATCTCGGTGCGCAGTTCGACCCGGAGCCCGGCATCGAGGTTCGACAACGGTTCGTCCATCAGTACGACTTCGGGCTCGATGGCGAGCGCCCGGGCGATGGCGACCCGCTGCTGCTGCCCACCGGACAGCTGGCCGGGACGCTTGCCGCCATGCTCCTCGAGCTGGACCGTGCTCAGGGCACGATCGGCGCGCTCGCGGCGCTCCGCGCGCGGCACCTTGCGCATGGCCAGGCCGAATTCGACATTGCGCTGCACGGTCAGATGCGGGAAGAGCGCGTAATTCTGGAACACCATGCCGAACCCACGCCGCTCCGGCGGCAGCTGGTCCAGTCGTTCGTCGTCGCGCCAGATAGCGCCTTCGGTGAGCGGTTGCAGACCCGCCAGACACGACAGCGCCGTCGATTTCCCGCACCCGGATGGGCCGAGCAGCGCGACGAAATCGCCCCGACCGAGCTCCAGGTCCAGATCACGCAGGGCCGGCACGTCGCCGTACCACCGGGACACCTTCTCCATCCGTAGGGACGAGAACTCCTCGCCCTTCTTGCGATCAGGTGCCGACACGACTGCCAACCTCCCGCTGCCACTTGTCGAAGGCCTGCTGCAGCCGGTCGGGCCGGAGCGGGGCATGGATAGGGCCGGTCTTGAACGCCCGTGTGTAGAAGTCGGGCCGGCCGAACTTCTCGATAACGCGCCGGGCCGCGGGCGCGGCCATGCTGGGACTGACCGTCTTGATCGCGGTCGTGATGCTCCCGGTGGCGAAATTCTGCACCTGCTGCGCCGGGGTGAGGAGGTAGGACATGAATTGCATGTCGACGTACAGGGTCTGCGCGCTCACCCCCCGCGGCACGATCATGAAATGACCGTCCGACACCCATTGCTGGTCGGTGAACATGGCCGGCCTGATGCTGGCGGCGAAGGTCCCGTTCTGATGCTGGCCGACGTCGAACGCCGCCTGGGTGGTCACGATCGCGAGGGTGCCGTCGGCGAGTTGCTTGTTCAGGATCGTCGTGCTCGACGGGTAGGACGACACGTACCGGCCCAGCTCCTTCAGGTAGGCCCAGGTCTTGTCCCAGCCGTTCACCGGGTCCTGCGGATCCTTGTCATGCAGCATGTACGGCAGCGACATCAAGAAGGTCCGACCGGGGCCTGAGTTATTGGGCTGGGCGTAGCCGAACTTGCCGGGATGTGCCTTCGCCCAGGCCAGCAGGGTGGCGGGAGTCCGCGGCGGATCCGGCACGCTGGTGGACTGGTACTCCAGCAGCGGACCGGACGGTGTGAAGCTGTTCAGGATGCCGCTGCCGCGGGCGATGGCCTGCAACCCCCTGCGCGGCGGGTCCTGCAATGCAGCGAGTTTGGGCAGGCTGGCCTGGTTTTCGGGCAGCAGCGGGGTGGCGATGTTTTCCTTCTGCATGGAGCCCAGGACGTCGGCCCCGCCCAGCACGATCGAGATGCTCACCTTGCCGGCCAGGGCCTGCGCCCGGATCTTGCCGACGACATCGGGCGCGCCGGCCTCCTCGTAGAGAATGTCCTTGACCAGCTCCGGATGCGCCTTCTTGAAGTTCTCGAAGATGACCTTCCCGCCGCTGCTGAGATCACCGGAGCCATCAAGCACGGTCAGGACGACAGGAGCATCCGGACGAGCCGGCTGGATGTCAGCCTTCGTCTCGAACTTGCCCGGAGGTGTGCACGCCACGAGGGCGGATGCGGCGAGGCCGGCCAGGACGGCCGCGCCGACCGCGCCCCTGGCGCGATGCGCGGTCAATCGGAGCATCGACGCTCCTCCCGCCTGGTAGCCGCCTTGGGAAGCGCTTTCCCAAGAAGCTAACTGCGGTGCCAGCTCATGTCAAGATCGCGCCGGAGATGGGGATTCAGGCCGGCCGTAAGGTGCTCTCGCGAAGCACCACCGAGCCCGGGACGTGGATCGTACGCAGGTCGACGTCGGAGTGCCGCCCGTCGGCAGCCCCGCGCAGCACCAGCTCGACGGCGTCGCGGCCGATCTGTTCGAGCGGTATATGTACGGTCGTGAGCGCCGGAAAGACGTCCCGTGAGGTGACGACGTCGTCGAAGCCGGCCAGGGCGAGGTCGTGCGGCGGGTGCAGGTCGGCTTCGCGGATCGCCGCCAGGGCGCCCACGGCCATCACGTCGGTGACCGCGAACAGGCAGGCGTAACCGTCGCGGTCCGCCAGCCAGCGGGTGGCACCTCGGTAGCCACCCTCGCGGGTGAATTCCTCGTGCAGCGTCGGGACGCTCGCGACATCGATTCCACGCCGCGTGAGCCCCTCCCGGAAGCCGGCGACGCGGTCGGCGGACGTGAGCAGCGACGATGGCCCGGCGATCACGGCGAACCGGTCGTGTCCGGCGTCGACCAGCGCGACCGCGAGTGCCCGCGCACCCGGGCGGTTGTCGACCACCACCGTGTCGACGTCGAGGCGCTGCTGGCCGATCACGGCGACCCGGCCGCCGCCGGCGCGGTAGCGTCGCAGCTCCGCGGCCAGCCGGTCCAGCAGCCTGCGATCCCGCACCCGGCTGCCAGCAAGGATGATCGCCTGCGCGCGCTGCTGGCGAAGGGCTGCCACGTAGGTGATCTCGAGCTCGGGATTACGACGGGTGTCGGCCATGGTCGTGAGCAGGCGGTGGCTGCTGGCCGCGGCCATCGCACCGGCCGCGATGCCGGCGAAATACGGGTTGGCGATGTCGTGCACGATCAGCCCGACGATGTTGGTGCGGCCGCGTGCCATGGCCTGCGCCGGCGCGCTGACCGAGTAGCCGAGCCGGTCCGCCGCCGCGGTCACCCGCTGCTGCATCGCCGCACCAGGACGCCGCAAGCCGCCGTTCAGGACCCGGGACGCGGTCGCGAGCGAGACCCCGGCCTCCCGGGCGACATCTTCGAGGGTGACCGACGCCGCGCCGCCGGCGCCCTGCGGGGCGGACGCGCCCGCCTGGTCACGCCCGAGATGCGTCGCCATCTCCGTCCCTCCCCGCTGCGGCGGGTGCTGGCCGCAGCCTGGACCTGCCCGGCTGCCCAGGTTATCGGAAGCCGGAGGGGATAGCGCTTACCCATAATCGGCGCGCGCCGCCGCCGATGGCTGGGGACGGCTCGGGAGGACACGATGGCCCGGAAGTTGGGCGTGATCGTCAACGGTGTGACCGGCCGGATGGGCTATAACCAACATCTGGTGCGGTCGCTGCTCGCCATCCGGGACGACGGCGGGCTCCCGCTGACCGACGGGTCGCGGTTGGAGGTCGAGCCGGTGCTGGTGGGCCGCAGCGCGGCCAGGCTCGGCCGGATAGCTGACCGCCACGACGTGAAACGGTGGACCACGGACCTCGACGACGCGCTGCGATTTCCCGATGTGGACGTCTATTTCGACGCACAGCTGACGTCGGGGCGGGTCAAAGCAATCGGTGCCGCGATCGAGCACGGCAAGCACGTGTACAGCGAGAAGCCGCTGGCCGAATCGGTGGACGAAGCCCTGGACCTGGCACGCCGCGCCCGGGCCGCGGGTGTGAAGAACGGCGTGGTGCATGACAAGCTCTTCCTACCCGGGATGCGCAAGCTCCGCCGGCTTGTCCGGTCCGGTTTCTTCGGGCGCATCCTGTCGGTGCGCGGTGAGTTCGGGTATTGGGTTTTCGAGGGGGATTGGCAGGCCGCCCAGCGCCCGAGCTGGAACTACCGAGCGGCCGACGGGGGCGGAATCGTGCTCGACATGTTCTGCCACTGGAATTATGTGCTCGAAAGTCTCTTCGGACGGGTCGAGGCGGTGACAGCGCGGGCCGTCACGCACATTCCGTGGCGCGTGGACGAGCGCGGTGGGGCCTACCAGGCCACGGCGGACGACGCCGCCTACGCGATCTTCGAACTGGCCGATGGCGTGGTCGCCCAGCTGAACTCGTCCTGGTGCGTCCGAGTCGACCGCGACGAATTGCTGGAGATCCAGGTCGACGGCACCGAGGGCAGCGCGGTGGCGGGGCTGTGGGGGTGCCGGACCCAGCACCGAACGCTGACGCCGGTCGCCCGCTGGAATCCTGATCTGCCCGAGCAGCATCGATTCCGCGATGATTGGGCCGAGGTGCCCGACAATGAGGAGTTCGACAACGGCTTCCGCGTTCAATGGGAGCAGTTCCTGCGACACGTGGCCGAGGACGCCGACTACGAGTACGACTTCCTTTCCGGCGCGCGGGGTCTCGCGCTGGCGGAGGCCGGGTTGCGGTCGTCGGCCGAGGGCCGTCGCATCGAGCTAGCCGAGCTGCATCCGTGACGGTGCTGTCGCTGCCCGCGCCCGACGGCGCTGTGCGTCGCTATCGAATGCACGAACCGGCCACGTTCACACCCCCACGCGAGCCGTTGCACAGCCGGGTGTTGTACGCCGCCGCGCATGTCGTCGGGCGAGCTGATGGCGACAACGCGCCGGGAGAGCCGGCCGATCTGGACTGGGACGCCACGTTGGAATTCCGTGCATATCTCGGCAGCTGGGGGCTGGGGGTCGCCGAGGCCATGGACACCGCGCAGCGCGGTATGGGCCTGGACTGGCCGGCAACGCGGGAACTCATGCGCCGCAGCGGAAATGCCGCCCGCGACGGCGGCTATCGGCTGGTCGGGGGCGCCGGCACCGACCAGCTCGGCGACCCGGTGGCGAACCTGACGCTGGACGACGTCGTCCACGCCTACGAGGAGCAACTGGCTGTCGTGACCGACGCGGGCGCCGTGCCCGTCCTGCTCGCCAGCCGGCACCTCGCGGCCGTGGCGTGCACCGCGTCTGACTATGTCGACGTCTACGGGCGGCTGCTCGCCCAGCTGCGCGAGCCGGTGATCCTGCACTGGCTCGGCCCGGTGTTCGACCCGTCGCTCGCGGGCTACTGGGGCGCCGCCGACCCCGACGAGGCGGCCGCGACCCTGCTCGCCATCATCGCCGATCACACCGGCACGGTCGACGGCGTCAAGGTGTCGCTGCTCGATCCTGACCGCGAGCGCTCGCTGCGAGCGGCACTGCCGGCCGGCGTCACGCTCTACACCGGCGACGATTTCCACTATCCGGAGCTGATCCGGGGTGACGGGAGGCGGTACAGCGACGCGCTGCTCGGCGCTCTCGCGATCATCGCACCCGCCGCGTCCGCCGCCGTACAGGCGCTCGACCGCGGTGATGTCGAGGCATATGACGCGCGGATGGCCTCGACCCTTGCGATGTCGCGACATGTCTTCTGCGCTCCGACCCGGTACTACAAGACGGGGGTGGCGTTCGTGTCCTGGCTGGCCGGTCGCCAGCCCGGCTTCACGATGGTCGGCGGCCTGCAAAGCGCACGCAGCACACGCCATCTGGTCCAGACGTTCCGCCTCGTCGATGCCGCGGGCCTGCTGCCCGACGCCGAGCTCGCGGCGCGGCGAATGACGGTCTTTCTCACCGTGGCAGGCGTTCTGACGTGACGGCAGTCGACGTTCCCAGCGGCCGGCCGGCGGCCGCTACGACGCCGGGGCCAGGCGATCCGCGGCTTCGCCGGCTCTCGCTGAACCAGCGCACGGTGCGACGCTGGAGTGCACTGGAGGCGGTGGAGGCGTGTGCGCGCGCCGGCGTGCCGGCCGTCGGTCTGTGGCGCGAGCCGGTCGTCGAGGACGGCACCGGCGCGGTGGCGCGCGCGATCGAGCGGTCCGGGCTCCGGGTGTCGTCGTTGTGCCGCGGCGGATTCTTCACCGCGTCCGATGCGGCGCGACGGGTCGATGCGGCGCAGGACAATCGGCGCGCGGTCGATCTGGCCGCCGAGCTGGGCGCGGCGTGCCTGGTGCTCGTCGTCGGCGGCCTGCCCGATGGTTCACCCGACCTGCCGGCTGCCCGCGCGCGGGTGGCCGACGCGGTCGCCGAGCTGGTCGGGTACGCCGCCCCGGCCGGCGTCCGGCTCGCGATCGAACCCATGCAACCGATGTACTGCGCCGACCGGAGCGTGCTGTCGACCCTCGCCCAGGCCCTGGACCTGGCCGGATGCTTTCCGGCCGACGACGTCGGCGTCGTCATCGACAGCTTCCACCTGTGGTGGGATCCGGCGCTGGGCGGCGGCATCGAGCGCGCCGGCAACCGGATCGCGGGCGCACAGGTGTCGGACTGGATCACGCCCATGGCGCCGGACCCGTTGCTGTCGCGCGGGATGATCGGTGATGGGCATATCGACTTCGGGTGGTTCGTGCGTGCCCTCGATACGGCGGAATACGCCGGCGACCTCGAGGTCGAGATCTTCAATGCGGACGTGTGGGATGCGGACCCGCAGCAGACGCTGGACACCGTGTTGCGACGCTACGCCCAGCATGTCGAGACCGGCGCCGCCCGATCGGCGATGGGTGCCGGCTAGGCTAGGGCTAGGGCTAGGGCGGGCGGCTGGCACTGAATGCCACCACATCTCAGGACCGCCGCCGGTGCCGGGCGGGTGAGCGCGGGTCGGCTTCGCCGGCGCCGTGGTAGGAGATGATCGGCCCGGCGATCGGGCCTGCCCACCACCAGCCCGGCTCGGTGTCGAGGACCAGGCCGCCGGGACCGCACCGCGAGGACACGACGCCGATCACGTTCCAGCCCAGGGATGGCGTGCTCCAGAGCCAGCGCCGCCCGAGCAACCTGCCGCCGTCGCCGGTGTCAGCTGCGGGGCACATACATGATCACAGCTACCCCGACCAGACAGATCACGGCGCCGATGATGTCATAGCGGCTGGGCCGGAAATGGTCGAAGGCCATGCCCCACAACAGCGACCCCGCGACGAAGATGCCGCCGTACGCGGCCAGAATCCGGCCGAAATGCGCGTCGGGTTGCGCGCTTGCGACGAAACCGTAGGCGCCCAGGGCGAGCACCCCGCCGGCGGCGAGCGGCCAGGAGCGATGCTCGCGGACGGCGAGCCAGATCAGCCAGCAGCCGCCGATCTCGGCCACGGCGGCGGCGACGAACAGCACCAGGGAGCGCAGGACGAGCATGGGCCGACGCTACGGGGCATTGTCACCAACGAGATGGTCGCCGAACCGGACGGTTACCGAACGGACGGACCGAACGGGATCGTCGCGGGCGGCGCTCGTGACCACGTCGTTTGTCGGCGCGGTAACCGCAGGCACCGCCGCGACAAACGCCCGGTCGGCAGCGTCGCACGCCGGCGGCAACCAGGCCGGCAGTGCATCGTGGAACAAGCGGTTGGCGATCCCTCCCGCAGGACAAAAGCGCCCAATCCGGCCGGTCCTGCCTCCGGTGGTTTCGC
>JBPCOR010000257.1:0-13369 GCA_051000035.1 Mycobacteriales bacterium
GCGCAGAGCCGCGGCCGGGGCACGGCGGCTGGCGGCCGGCGAGCGCGCCGTGCGGATCGCCCGGGGCGGCCCCGCGGAGGTCGCCGACGTCGCCGACTCGCTGAACGCCCTCGCGGGCGCGCTCGAGACCAGCGAGGATCGCCAGCGTGGGTTTCTGGTGTCGGTCTCGCACGAGCTGCGGACACCCCTGACGGCCATCAGCGGATACGCCGAGGCGCTGCGCGACGGCGTGACTCCCCCGGAGCAGACCGCTGCGACCGGGGCGATCATGCACGACGAGGCGGCCCGGCTGGCGCGGCTGATCGGGGATCTGCTGGACCTGGCCCGGCTGACCGCCGACGACTTCCCCATCGACCCGGCACCGGTCGACCTGGGCGTCGTGCTGGCCGATGCCGGTCAGGTCTGGGTCGCGCGCTGCCAGGCCGCGGGCGTCGTGGCGACGGTGCAGCGCCCGCCCGGGGAGGTCGGCGCGGTGACCGACGCCACCAGGGTGCGCCAGCTCATCGATGCCCTAGCCGAGAATGCTCTTCGGGTCACCCCGGCCGGTGCCCCGGTCGTGCTGGCGTTACGCCGCGATGCGGACACCGCCGTCATCGAGGTCCGGGACGGCGGGCCGGGGCTTTCCGACGACGATCTGGCCGTGGCGTTCGACCGGGCCGAGCTCTACCGCAGGTATCGCGGCGTCCGCCGGGTGGGAACGGGTCTCGGGCTCGCTCTCGTCGCCCGGCTGGCGCGGCGTCTCGGCGGTGAGGCCCGCGCCGCGCATGCCCCGGAGGGAGGCGCCTGCTTCTCCGTCCGGCTCCCGCTGGCCCCACAACGTCCTGCGAACCGTGCGCCGGGCGGCATGTTGCGCAGGACGTAAATCGCAGGACGAAGCAGTGGCGGCGTGAAGGCGACTCAGCCGATCGTGACCGCGCGTGCCGCCGTCAGCCGTCCGGCTACGTCGGTCCAGTTGATGACGTTCCACCACGCCTTGACGTAGTCGGCCTTCACGTTCTGGTACTGCAGGTAGAACGCGTGCTCCCACATGTCGAGCATCAGCAGCGGTTGGGTCCCGACGGCCAGGTTGGCCTGGTGGTCGAAGAGCTGTTCCACGATGAGCTGCTGGCCGATCGGGTCCCAGGCGAGGATCGACCAGCCGGAGCCCTGGATCCCGACCGCGGCGGCGTTGAAATGCGCCTGGAATGCCTCGAAGGAGCCGAAGCTCTCCGTGACCGCGTCGGCGAGCTCACCGTCGGGCTGCCCACCGCCGTCGGCGGACATGTTCGGCCAGAAGACCGAGTGGTTGACGTGGCCGGCGAGGTTGAACGCGAGATTCTTCTGCAGCATGTTGACGGTGTCGAGCGCGCCGTTCGCCCGCGCCTCGGCCAGCTTCTCCAGCGCCGTATTCGCGCCGCTGACGTAGGTTTGGTGATGCTTGTCGTGGTGCAGCTCCATGATCTTGGCGGAGATGTGCGGCTCGAGCGCGCTGTAGTCATACGGCAGGTCGGGCAGGGTGTACGTCGCCACGGTTCGGCTCCCATCATCGCGGTGCCCCGGCCGGCGTATGACCGGGGGCAGGTGCGAACCACGCTAGTGACTGCGCGATCGCCGCACACAGTGGGCTTGATCCCGCCCGGCGCCACGGTCGGCGCCGGCCGCTGCCGATGCTCGAAAGACCCACGGATGGCCTAGGCATGGTTGCACGAACGTGAGCCGGGCACGAAGCTTCACGGGTGCGGAGTCGGTTGGTCCGCGGCAATCCCGAACAGCGCAGTTGGGGGCGACGGCATGACGAGTGGCGGGCGAGGCAGCCGAAGGCCGGCGAATCCGACGGCCGCTGCGATATACCGGGCTGCCGTGGAGTTGTTCTACAAGCAGGGCTATGCCGCGACGACGCTGCGGCAGATCGCCGACCGGGTCGGGCTGCAGGTGGGGAGTCTGTACAACCACATCACGTCGAAGGAGGACCTCCTGCATCAGATCATGCAGGGAATTCTGGACGATCTGATCGTCACGACGGAGGCGGCGATGAACGGGCTGGCCGATCCGCTGGAGCGGGTCGAGGCGTTCATGGTCGTCGGCGTGTCCTTTCACGGCACCCACCGCCGCGAGACGTTCATCGGTAACACCGAGCAGCGGGCGCTGGCCGGTGCCCGCCGCCGCTCGGTGATCTCGCTGCGCCGCGACTATGAACGGCTGCTGGAGACGGCGGTCAAAGAGGCGGTAGCGGCCGGCCGGCTCTCGGTGCGCGACGAGCGGATGTGTGTATTCGCCGGGCTGGCGATCTGCACCGATCTCGCGCGGTGGTACCCGAAGCAGCGCCGGCTGGCCGTCGCGGAGATCGCCGAGTGCCTGGTGACGATGTATACCCCGGTCGCCGTACTGCACCAGGACCGCTGAGACATCTCAGCGGAGCGGGATCGCGCCGACGAGTGCTCGCTCGCGCCCGAAGACGAGTCCGGCGAGGGAGAGGGCGGCGGCCAGGCAGTGCGGCCCGGTGACATAGCGCCGCGCCGCCTCGCGGTCGACGAAGAAGATCGAGTCGATGGCGTCGAAGACCGGCGGCGGGTCGGTGCTGCGCTGCTGGTGGGTGGTGGCGTATAGCTCGTGTGACACCGGCCGGGTGCGGGCGACGGCGGCGCGGTAGGGGCCCCGCAGGGCGTCCCGCAGCGGGCCCTCGCCGGTCGCCGGGTTGGCCCGCATCAGCGTCATCAGCCGAACGGCGCCCGGGGCGGGTTCGCCGTGCTGCAGGACGCGCCGCTCGGCGAGCAGCGTGATGCCCCGGTCCGGTGCCGCGAAACCGTCCTCGTGCAGGGTTGCCTCGGCGATCGGGCGGGTGTTGAACGCCGCCAGCAACGCCCGCACGCTGTCGAACTGCAATTCCGAGCAACCGTCGAAACCCGCGTAGGAGAACACGTCGTCATACGGCAACGCTGCGAGGCTCAGGCGGTAGGACCGCAGGCCGACCATCCGCGCCGCATACATCGCGTGGACCTCGCCCCAGTGCTCGGCGAACGCCTCCACCGACATGCCGTCACGCCGGTTGGCCAGCCACAGGCGGCTGATCACGGATGTCATCTCCTTGTCCACTAACGAGCGCTCGTCAGTATGCAGCAGTCGTCACCGGTCACCGAACGGGGATCGACTCTGACGCTCCGTAGCCGGCTCAGCGCCGCGAACCGTTCCGGCCGGCCACGGTGCGGACATGGCGGTACGCCGGCTCGGCCAGCGCATCGGTGAGCCCGGCGAAGACGGCCGCGGCGGCGGCTCCCTCCCAGCCGCCGGGCAGCAGCTCGCGGGGGAGCCCGGGGTCGAGGAACGGCAGGCCGCGCCACTGGTCCAGCGCGGTGAGGTAGCCGGTGAAGGCACGGACGTCGGCGGTGCCCCTCGTCGCGGCCCGCAGCACCGGCCGTTGAACGGCGACGAAATCGGCGTAGAGGCTGCGCAGCCGATCCAGATCCCAGCACCGCACGACCAGTCGGGCGGCGTCGTCGAAGCCGGCGTAGTCGGCGTGGAAGAGGTCGACGTAGCGGTGCAGGCGCAGGGACTCGAGCATCGAGCGGGTCGCCGGCAGCAGCCGGTAGGGGCCGATCCAGACACCGCTGGCATCGCTGCCCAGTCCGAGCCAGGTCAGCCGGGAGCGCAGGACGTGCCGGTCGGCGCGCTGCGCCTCGGGGACGGAGAAGACGACGATCAGCCAGCCGTCGGCGAGGTCGGCCGGTTCGCCGGGGCCGTAGATGCGCTCGTCACCGGCGGCGAGCGCGGCGCGGGCCGGGTCGGACAGCGCGTAGCCGGGCGCGCCGTCGCGGCGCTCGGGGATCAGCCAGCCGCGCGACTTCAACCGGGACACCGATGACCGCACGGCCTGCTCATCCAGACCCACCTCGGCCATCACGGCAAGGAGATCCGCGACGGCGACCCAGCCACCGAGCCTGCGGACGAACGCGCCGTAGAAGCTCAGGATCAGCGAGCGCGGACGGGCGGGCGGCGCGGCCGGCCGGGCGGCGGGCGGGGCGGTTGGACGGGGCGGGGCGGTTGGCACGGTCGGCGGGTCAGTCCGGTACGACGGCGATGCCGATGAGTTCGACGACGGCCGCCGGGTCGGCGAGGGCACCCACCGCGAACAACGCCATCGCCGGGAAGTGCCGGCCGAGGTGGGCGCGGTACACCGGACCGATCTGGCCGGTGGCGGCGCGGTAGTCGGCGATGCCGGTGACGTAGATGGTCAGGCTGACCAGGTGCTGCGGCTCGCCGCCGGCCGCGCGTAGCGCGATCACCAGGTTGGCGAGCACCGCGTCGAACTGGCCGACGAGCCCGGGCGCGCCGATCCGGCCGGCGGCGTCCGCGGCGGTCTGCCCGCCCAGGTAGACGGCGCGCCCGGGCGCCGCGACGACGGCGTGCGCGAAGCCGGTCGGTGCCGCGAGTTCGACCGGATTGACGATCCGGTGCGGCGAGGCTGCCCCGTCACCCGCGGGGCCGGGCCGGCTCACCTGCCCTGCCAGTTCGGTGGCCGTTTCTGCGTGAACGATGCGTGGAACTCGGCGAAATCGGCGCCGTTCATCAGCAGAGCCTGGGTGATGGCCTCCAACTCCAGGGCTCCAGACAGCGGCATGTCGAGCTCGCGGGTGAGCAGAGCCTTTGTGGTGGCGTAGGCGAACGAGGGGCCGCCGGCGAGGCGGCGAGCCAGCGCCGTACTGGCCTCGTCCAGCGCGTCGTCGTCGACCAGGTCGCTCGCCAGCCCGATGGAGTGGGCCTCGTCCGCGCCGATCGGGTCGCCGGTCATCAGCAGCCTGGTGGCCACACCCAGCCCGACCAGCCGGGGCAGCAGGTAGGCCGAGCCCATGTCGGCGCCGGCCAGGCCGACTCTCGTGAACAGGAACGCGAAGCGTGCCGACCTCGCGACCACCCGGAAGTCCGCGGCCAGCGCGAGCACCGCGCTGGCCCCCGCCGCGACGCCGTGCACAGCCGCGATCACCGGGATCGGCACCTCCCGCAGGGCCTTGACGACCTCGCCGGTCATCCGGGTGAATTCCAGCAGCCGATCCGGACGGTCGCGCATGGCGAGGAGTTCGCCGATGATCTCGTGCACGTCCCCACCGGAGCAGAACGCCCGACCCGCACCGCGCAGCACGAGCGCCCGGGTGTCGCCGCGCTGCGGGAGCTCGTGCAGCAGGTCGCGCAGATCGGCGTAGACGTCGAATGTCAGTGCGTTGAGCTGCTCGGGGCGGGTGAAGGTCACGGTGGTGACGCCGTCGTCGTGCCGGCAGCCGAAATGTTGCCACTCACCGGTCATCGGTGCTGATCCGCGGAACGGGCTCATACGGTGCTACCTCCTCCGTCCAGGACGATGGTGCTGCCGTTGACGGCGGCGGCGGATTCGGCGGCCAGGTAGGCGACTGCGGCCGCCACCTCCGCAGGGTCGAGCAGCCGGCCGAGCGCCGAACCGCTGGTCAGGGCCTGCTCGGCCTGCTCCGCTGTCCGGCCGGTCAGTGCCGCGATCCGGGCGATCGAGGTGTCGGTCATCGGGGTGCGGACGTAGCTCGGGCAGACCGCATTGCTGGTCACGCCGGTGCCCGCGACCTCGGCGGCGACGGAGCGCATCAGCCCCAGCTGCGCGTGCTTGGAGGCGACGTACGCCGCGAGATAGGGCGCGCCGCGCAGGGCGGCGGTGGAGGCGATGAAGACCAGCCGGCCCCAGCCGGCGTCGCGCATCGCCGGCACGACGGCGCGGGCGAGCAGGAACGATGAGGTGGCGTTGGTGCGCAGCGCGTCGTCCCACTGCGCCAGCGTCGTGCGGTGCAGCGGCGCGGACGGCCCGACGCCGACGTTGTTGACGAGAATGTCGACCCCGCCGAGTAAGTCCACTGTGGACGCGACGGCGGTCTCGTCGGTGACGTCGCAGCACACCACGGCCACGGTGCCGTCGGTGTCGCGGCGGATGGCCTCCAGCGCCGCGCGATCGCGGCCGAGTGCCGTGACCTGGTGCCCCGCACCGGCGAGCTCGATGCACACGGCCCGCCCGATCCCCTTGCTGCCGCCGGAGACCAGGGTCCGCCGCGCTGTCATGCCGCCCCCGGGTCGCGCGTGCGGGCGAAGAGCGCGCGCGCGATTATTTCCCGCTGCACCTCCGATGCGCCCTCATAGATCCGGGGAGCGCGCACGTCGCGGTAGAGGTGTTCGAGCAGGTGCCCGCGCTGCAGCGCGACCGCGCCGTGCACCTGGATGGCCGCGTCGATGACCTGCTGGGCGACCTCGGTGGCGAAGAGCTTTGCCATCGCCGATCGGACGGCGGTGTCCCCGGCGCCCTCGTCGTATGCCGTCGCGGCCGAGGCGACCAGCAATCGCGCCGCCTCGAGCCGGGTGGCGAGCTCGGCGAGCCGGTGGGACACGGCCTGCAGCGCGGACAACGGGCCGCCGAAGGCCTGCCGCCGGGCGGCGTGGGACACCGCCGCATCCAGCGCGGCCTGTGCCATGCCGACCGCGAAGGCCCCGACGCTGGGGCGGAACATTGTCAGCGTCTGCATGGCAACCGCGAAGCCCCGGTCCACCGCACCGAGTACGTCGCCCGACCCGACGGCCACGCCGTCGAAGGTGAGCCGGCCGATCGCGTGCGGTGCGAGGAGGTCGAGCCGCTCGCCGGAGAGGCCGGGCCGGTCGCCGGGGACCACGAATGCCGTCACGCCGCGGGCCCGCGCGTTGGCTGTGGTGCGGGCGAAGACGGTGTAGACGTCGGCGTCGGGAGCATTGGAGATCCACAGCTTCTCCCCGGTAAGACGCCACCCGTCGCCGGCGGCGTCGGCGCGCAGCATCAGCGCCGCGGCGTCGGATCCGGCGTCGG
Organism: Mycobacteriales bacterium; assembly: GCA_051000035.1. Lineage (GTDB taxonomy): Bacteria > Actinomycetota > Actinomycetes > Mycobacteriales > QHCD01 > QHCD01. Next base: position 6,821 of record JBPCOR010000257.1, read on the forward strand.
GCTCGGACAGCGCGAAAGCCGCGACGGCGTCGCCGGCGGTGATAGCGGGCATCCACCGGCGTACGACGTCGGGGGTGCCGTGCCGGCGGATCGGCCAGCCCCCCAGGCCCTGCAGGGCGAGTGCCGTCTCGGCCTCGGTGCAGCCGTAGGCGAGTGCCTCGCGCAGCGTGCACAGGGTGGCGGCGCTCGGCGGCGCGTCGGCCGGAAATACCTGGCCGAGCAGGCCACGCTCGCCGAGCGCGCGCACCAGTGGCCGGTTGACCCGGCCCGGCACGCCGGCCGCCGCGACCGGCACCAGCTCCGCGGCAATGGTGCGGATGGCCTGCGCGGCAGGGGTTTGCGTCGATGTCACGGCAACTGCTCCCGGCGCCGCGCCGTGCGTCCTGCGAGGTACTGCCTGGGCCAGGTCACGCCGGGCCCGTCGTAACCGAGGTCCAGCGCAGCGTTGAGTGTCCAGTACGGGTCGATCAGGTGCGGCCGCGCGAGGGCGCACAGGTCGGCGCGGCCGGCCAGGATGATCGTGTTCACGTCGTCCACAGAGGACACCGCGCCGACGGTGATGGTCGGCATGCCGGTCTCCTGTTTGATGCGATCGGCGAACGGCGTCTGGTAGAGCCGGCCGTACGCCGGGCGCTGATCCGGGGACACCTGCCCGGTCGAGACGTCGACGATGTCGCAGCCGTGCTCGCCGAGCAGCCCGGCGAAGGCGACCGCGTCATCGCCGGTGAAGCCACCGTCGACCCAGTCGGTGGCCGAGATCCGCACCGACAGGGGCAGATCGGCGGGCATCGCCGCGCGCACGGCGTCGACCAGCTCCAGCGGGTAGCGCGCCCGGTTGGCGAACGACCCGCCGTAGCCGTCGGTGCGGTGATTGGCGAGCGGGGACAGGAACGACGAGGCGAGGTAGCCGTGGGCGAAGTGCAGCTCGATCAGGTCGAAACCGCACGCCACGCCACGTCGTGCGCTCGCGGCGAACTGGTCGCGCACCTCGTCCAGATCGGCCGCCGTCATCTCCCGCGGGGTCTGGTTGATCGGCTTGTAGGCCAGCGGCGATGGCCCGAGCACCGGCCAGTTGCCCACATCGAGCGGCTCGTCCTCGCCGTCCCAGAGCGCCTTGGTGGAGGCCTTGCGCCCGGCGTGCCCCAGCTGCAGCGCGATCTTGGCCGCGCAGTGGCGATGGACGAAGTCCACGACCCGGGCGAACGCCGTCTGCTGCTCGTCGTTCCACAGTCCGCAGCAGTACGGTGTGATCCGGCCCGGCCCTGACACGCAGGTCATCTCGGTGAAGACCAGTCCGGCGCCGCCGACCGCCCGCGAGCCCCAGTGGGTCAGGTGCCAGTCGGTCGGCACACCGTCGCCGTCGCAGGAATACTGCGCCATCGGTGATACGACGATGCGGTTGGGCAGTCGCATCCCGCGCAGCCGGTAGGGGTGGAACATCGGCGGTGTCCCGGCCGCGACCTGCTGGCCGGCGGCGCGGCTCTGGCCCTCCAGCCACCGGTCCAGGCCGGCCGCGAAACTCGGGTCCCGCAGCTTCAGGTTGTCATAGGTCACCCGCTGGCTGCGGGTGAGCAGCTGGAAGGCGAAGCGCTCGTCGGGCAGGTCGCGGTAGCGGCACACTCCCTCGAACCATTCCAGCGAGGTCTGGGCCGAGCGCTGGATCGAGGCGACCAGGGGCCGGCGGTCGGCCTCGTACTCCTTCAGGGCGGCCCCGACGTCGTCTACTGTGGACAGCGCGCGGGCCAACGCGATCGCATCCTCCATCGCGAGCTTGGTGCCCGAGCCGATCGAGAAGTGCGCGGTGTGTGCGGCGTCGCCGACCAGCACCACTGGCGCGGTGCCCGAGTCGCCGGCAACCCACCAGGTCTCGTTGCGGACCGTGCTGAATTGCAGCCACCTGGAGTTGTTGCCGAGCAGGGGCTCCCCGTCGAGGTGACCGGCGAAGAGCGTCTGGCAGAAGGCGAGACTGCGCTCGTCGGTGTCGCCCGGGGCCAGGGATACCGGGTCGACGGCGTCGAGCCCGGCCCGCCGCCACACCTCGGGCGAGGTCTCCACGATGAATGTCGACCGGTCGTCGGCGTAGGGGTAGACGTGCGCCTGGAACAGCCCATCGGGGGAGTCGATGAAAGCGAACGTGAAATCGGCGAATACCTTGGGCGTTCCGAACCAGATGTATCTCGACCGGCGGTGATCCAGGGATGTGCCTATCGCGCCGGCGATCGCGGCGCGCACGCCACTGTTGACGCCGTCCGCTCCCACGACCAGGTCGTAGTCGCTGCGCAGCGTGTCCAGCTCCGGGGCGGCGGCCCGGAACCGCACGGCGGCGCCGGACTCGGCGGCGCGGGCGGTGAGGATTGCGAGCAGCTCGACCCGCGCGAGCGCGGCGAACTGGTGGCCGTCGCTGTGCAGCACCCGGCCGTGCGTATGGACGTCGATGCCGCTCCACCGTCGCCATCGGGCGGCGATCCGGCCGAACGTCACCGGGTCGGCGGCCTCGATGTTTTCCAGCGTCTCCTGGGAGAAGACGACGCCGAAACCAAACGTGTCGGCCGGGGCGTTGCGCTCGAAGATGGTGACCTGGTGGTCGGCGCCGTGCAGCATGGTGGCAAGCAACAAGCCGGCCGGTCCGCCGCCCACGCAGGCGATTCGCATCCTCAGACCCCGAGGTCGAGGGTGTGCTCGAAGCGCAGCCCGAGATCGTTGACCGGCTGCGCGAGGAAGGACAGCGCATGCCGGACGCCGGCCAGCGCGCACGGGGGCAGGTCGTCGCGACCGGCGAGGGCGGTCAGTGCGTCGTAGGCATCCAGGAGCGCCTGCTCGCTGCCGACGAGCGGGCGGCCGAGCAGGTCGACGTCGTTGGTCATCGGGTGCTCCTGTCGGCGGTGGGGCGGTGGTCGACCAATCGCTTGGCCTTCAACTCGAAACGGGGCAGCGAATCCGGCTCGGCCAGCTCGACCCGGAAGTTCAAGCCCTCGTGGGCGTCGGCGAGTTCCCGGTGCAGCCAGCGCTGCAAGTCCGGCCACCGTGGGTCGTCCGGGAGTTGCCCGGTCAACTCGACGAGAAGCGCTATCTCGTCGCGAATTCCGGCGGCGGTGATGGCGATCTGGAATTCCTCGATCTCCGGGCGGTGCCGCACGATCGCCTCCACAGCGCGGGCGTAGACATTGGTGCCGCGGACCTTCGTCATGTCGTCGACCCGCCCGAGCACCCCGCCCTCGTAGAGGTCGAACGTGCGCCCGCAGCTGCACCGGTCGGCGGGGACCTTCACCACCAGATCCGCGGTGCGGTAGCGGATCAGCGGAATCATGCTGCGCCCGAAGGACGTCACCACCCGCTCGCCGGGCTCGCCGTAGCCGACCGGCTCGCCGGTCTGCGGGTCGACGACCTCCTCCAGCACATGGTCCTCGATGACGTGCGCCCCACCCGGCTGATGGCGGCACTCGAACATGAATATGGTCGAGATCTCCGTCATGCCGGCGGTATCGCACGCCGTCGCGCCCCACTGCTTCTCGATGAGCGCCTTGGTCTCGGGGATGGAGCCGGCCGGCTCACCGGACAGCATCACGGTGCGTACGGCGCTGCCACGCAGATCGATGCTCTGCTCGGCCGCCTCCTGTGCGAGCCGTAGGGCATACGTCGGCGTGGAGGCGACGACGGTGGCACCGAAATCGACGATCTGCCGGACCCTGGTGGCGGTGGTCTGGGCACCGCCGGGGATGACCAGCGCGCCGAGCTTCTCCAGGCCGTAGTGCAGGCCCCAGAAGCCGATGAACGAGCCGTAACCGAAGGCGACGTAGGCGACGTCGGTCGACCTGATCCCGGCGGCCCACAGGCCGTAGCACCACATCTCGGCGGTCCAGGCCCAGTCCTTGCGCGAGTCCAGCGCCCGCAGCGGCGTCCTACCCGACGTGCCGGACGTGGTGTGCAGCCGGATGGCCCGCTCGGCGCCGGCGACCGGCAGCGTGCCGTAGGGGGGATTCGACTCCTGCGCGGTCATCCACTCCGCCCGGGTGAGGAAGGGCAGCCGGCGGATGTCGTCCCAGCTGCGGATGTCCTCGGGTGAAACGCCCGCGGCGGCGAATCGCTCGCGGTAGTGCGGGCTGCGGCCCGCCGCCCAGCGGACCACGGTCCGCAATTTCGCCAGCTGCAGGCCGCGCAGCTCGGCGCGCGGGAGGGTCTCGATCTTGGGATTCCAGTACGGCGGTTCGACCACGCGCGCCTCCGGGGTGCGGCTCGTCCCTCGAGCCTAGCGGTCACGTGACGGCCGTCAACAGACCGCAAGACGCGGCCCGGCAGCCGATGGGACGACTGCCCGCGTTGGTGACGGAATGCTGGCCACCGGGTAGCGGGCGCTCAGCGCCGGGCAGGCCCGGACAGGGTCGCGAGTACGTCGTCGTGCAGTACCCGGTTGGTGGCCACGGCGCTGCCGCCGATCGGGCCGGCCGCGCCGTCGAGATCGGTGAAGCGACCGCCGGCCTCCTCGACGATGACGGCGAGGGGCGCCAGGTCCCATACCGACACCGCGGGCTCGCAGGCGACATCGACCACGCCCTCGGCCACCATCGTGTAGGACCAGAAATCGCCGTACGCCCGGCTCCGCCAGGCCTCGTCGAGCAGGCCGACGAACGCGTCCTGCAAACCACGCTCCCGCCATCCGCGCAGGCTGGAGTAGGAGACGCTCGCGTCGCTCAGGGTCGACACCGTCGACACGTTGCACGGGATCGCCGCCGACAGGCTCCTGCCGGTGAAGGCACCGGTGCCGCGCGCCGCCCACCAGCGCCGTCCCAGCGCCGGCGCGCTCACCACGCCGGCGACCACGTCGTCGCCGTCCATCAGCGCAACCAGCGTCGCCCACACCGGCACACCGCGGATGAAGTTCTTGGTGCCGTCGATCGGGTCGATGACCCAGCAGCGCGAGCCGGCGCCGGAGCGGCCCATCTCCTCGCCCAGGATCGCGTCCCGGCGCCGCGCCCGTTGCAGCGTCGAGCGCATCGCGTCCTCGACGGCGGTGTCGGCGTCGGTCACCGGCGTCATGTCCGGCTTCTGGCGCACCCGCAGGTCCAGCGCCTTGAAGCGCGACATCGACGTGGCGTCCGCGTCGTCGGCGAGCACGTGCGCGAGGGCAAGGTCATCGGCGTAGTCGCTCGCTCTCATGCCGAGCACGCTACCGGCGCCGCAGCTGCGCATTTCGCCGAGAGTGCAGAGACGGCACGAATCCTGGCGCGGCAGTCTGCGTCAGCTGCACTCTCGGCCAGGCGCGGGCACGGGCGTCCGCACCCGGGATCCTAGGTCCCCTTGACGTTGACGATCTGGTGCAACGTATGCACGATCTCGACCAGGTCGGCCGAGTCGGCCATCACCTGGTCGATGTCCTTGTACGCAGCGGGATGCTCGTCGAGCAACCGGTCCGAGCGGCCCCACTCGATGCCGGCCATTCGCTCGTCGAGGTCCGCCCGGGTGAACCGCTTGCGCGCCGCCGTGCGGCTGAACGCGCGCCCGGCGCCGTGCGGCGAGGACTGCAGGGCCACCGGGTTTCCCTTGCCGGCTACGACGTAGCTCGCCGTGCCCATGCTCCCGGGGATCAGACCCGGCTCGCCCGCGCGGGCCGAGATGGCGCCCTTGCGGGATAGCCAGACGTCCGTGCCGAAATGCCGCTCCCGCTCGGTGTAGTTGTGGTGGCAGTTGATTTCCGTGGTCCGGATGACCGGGCCGCGGAACGCCTGGAAACAACCTACGACGCGGTCCATCATCTCCTCGCGATTGAGGGCCGCGAAGCGCTGCGCCCAGGTGAGCGCCTCGATGTAGGCCGTAAATTCCGGCTCGCCCTCCACGAAATACGCGAGATCGCGGTCGGGCAGCGCAATCCACCGTCGCGCACACTGTTTCGCCGCGATCGCGATGTGCCCGACGGCGAGCTTGTTGCCGACGCCGCGTGAGCCGGAATGCAGAAACAGCCAGACCAGCCCGGTCTCGTCGACGGTCACCTCGATGAAATGGTTGCCGCTGCCGAGGCTGCCCAGTTGAAGCCGCCAGTTCGGCGCGTCGGCGTCGGCCTGCTCCGCGCCGGGGAGGGCTTCCAGGACCGAGACACGCTGTGCCGCCGATGCGGTCAGGTCCTGGTTGTGCTTCCCGGCATCCACCGGCACGGCGTCGCGGATGGCGTCGTGCAGCGAATGCCGGTCAGCGGTGAGCTCGCTTTCGGCGTACTGGGTGCGCACGGCCATCATCCCGCAGCCGATGGCGACCCCGACGGCGGCCGGGACCACCGCGCGCAGGGTGGGCAGGACCGAGCCGACCGTCGCGCCCTTGCCGAGGTGGGCGTTGGTCATCAGCGCGATGTGCGGGTAGATGAACGGCATGGCGCTGGCGGTCTCGGCCTGGCTGCGGGTTTGGTCGTCCAGGATCGTTGCCCACGAGAGCAGCCGGTCGTTGATGCGCCTCGGCGCGTGCACGGGAGGTCCTTCCGGTGTCCAGGGGAGGTCTTGGGGTGACTACCGATGATCGCTCACCGGGGCCCAAACCGCGCGCGATTTTTCCCCGGGCCTACGG
>JBPCOR010000260.1:0-10646 GCA_051000035.1 Mycobacteriales bacterium
GCGGGTGGCGACGACCGGCAGCCCAGCCGCCATCGCCTCGACCAGGATCGACGCGAGCTCCTCGTACGCCGAGGGAAGCACGAGGACGTCCGCATGGGCGAGGAATGCTGGTATGCGGTGATGCGGCATGAACCCGACGAGGTGGATCCGGTCCCGGGCCGGCGACCGCGCGACAAGCGCCTCGAGCGCCTCCCGCTGCGGGCCGTCGCCCACGACGACGAGGCTCGCCCCGGTCGGCAGCGCCGCGGCGATCGCCGGCAGCAGATCCGGCCGTTTCTGCGGGGCCAGCCGACCGACGAAGAGCACCCGCGGGCGGGGTAGATCCGGGAGCGGGTCATCCAGCGGGTCGGCGAACGCCGCGGGGACGAATCCCGGCGGGACGATGTGCGTCCGGCCGGGCGCGACGCCGTCGGCGGTGAACTCCCCGGCCGCTCGCGCGGTGAGCGCGAGGACGGCATCTGCGCGGCGCAGCACGGCGCGCTCGATCGGGCCGCCGAACGCCTTGATCAGCGCGGTGCGGGGTCGCGCCGGGACGTTGTGCCGGATGCTCGTGTGCACGGTGACGACCAGCGGCACCCGGCGCCGGCGGGCGACGGCGAGCGCGAGCGGAAGCACCGCGTAGTCCTCGCCCTGGTGGGCGTGCACGACGTCGACACCGGCCCGCGCAACCGTCGGCAGGGACACCAGCGCCCACAGCTGCCGCAGCCTGCGCAGCCGAAGGCCGGTGCGCACGATCACCGCATGGGCACCGTCGCGGTTGCGGCTGCGCGGACCGGCCAGCCGCGAGGTGACGACCATCTGGGGCACCCCGGCGGCGTCCAGGCATCGGGTGAGCTGCGCGGTGGAGTTCTGCATGCCGCCGATAGGGTCGAACCGGGCCGCCCCCGGCAGTCCGAGGACGCTGTCGAGCGGCTCGAAGACCGAGCACAGCCGCAGCACCCGCGGCTCGTCGGTGCGCCCGAGCAGCCGGCCGCGGCGGCGGCGACGGGCATCGGGCGGCGCGTCGAGATCCTCGATCACCGCCACGGCCACCGGCGGCGGACCCCAGCCGGGGCCCAGGGCCGGGTCGGCGTCACCGCGGACGGGTGGCGTCTCGACCTCGGGCTGCCAGCCGGCCGGCGCGAGGTCGAACGAACCGCCGCCGGCCGGCCCACCGTCATAGGCGTAGGAATCACCGGCAGCAGTCAGCCGGGCGACCCACGCCGTGACCCGGCGAACCACCTGGCCTCGCCGCACCGCGAACCCATCTGCACCCATCAAAGACCTCCGGCTCGCCGCCGACGTCGGCGTCGACACGATTCGCGCGGCTGGCGGCTGCGGCTGACCTCGCCGCAACGGGCCACCGGGCAGCCGCGTCATTGCATGCCCGCCACGCTCGCCGGGTCGGCTCATCGTGGACTGCCCAAGATAACCCGAGGCGAACCGCGGGCGAACAATCGGCAGCCGGAGGACGCGATCGGCTCCCGGTCGAGCGGCCGACCCGCCGGGTGGCCGGTCAGCCGGTGCGAGCGACGACGTAGTCGGCCACCGCGGCCAGCGCATCGCGCGGCGGGCCGGCCGGCAACGACCCGAGCACCTCCCGGGCGCGCGCGGCGTAGGACGCCAGCGTTTTGCTGGCCTCGGCAACCGCCGGCGAGGCGCGCAGCAGTGCCAGCGCCTCGGCGTGGCGGTCATCGTCGTCAAGCGGTCCGGCGAGCAGCGTGCGCAACCGCTCCTGGGCAGGTTCCGTCGACCGCAGGGCATAGAGCACCGGCATCGTCCTGACGCCCTCGCGCAGGTCGGTGCCCGGCGTCTTGCCCGACTCCCCCACGTCGGAGGTGACGTCGAGGAGGTCATCGGACAGCTGGAACGCCATCCCGACGATCGAGCCGTACCGGGCCAGCAGGTCCACAGTGGACGCGTCGACTCCGGCCGCCATGCCGCCGAACCGGGCCGCGGTGGCGATCAGGGATGCCGTCTTCTCCTCCAGCACCCGCAGGTAGTGCTCGAGGGCCTCCACCCCGGGCGCCGGTCCGACGGTCTCGCGGATCTGCCCGGTCACCAGCGTCTCGAATGTCCTGGCCTGCAGCCGGACCGCGGCCGGGCCGAGATCGGCGAGGATGTCCGACGCGCGGGCGAACAGGAAGTCGCCGGTGAGGATCGCGACGGTATTGGTCCACCTCGAATTCGCCGACGGAGCCCCCCGGCGTACGACGGCCTCGTCCATCACGTCGTCGTGATACAGCGTCGCGAGATGGGTCAGCTCCACGACGACGGCCGACGGTACGACGCCGGCCGCGGACGCATCACCGAACTGCGCCGCGAGCAGCACCACGAGCGGCCGGATGCGTTTGCCGCCGGCCTCCAACAGGTGCCGCGCGGGTTCCCTGACGATCGGCGCCTCGGCCCGGACCGCCTCGCGCAGCCCATCCTCCACCGCGCGCATGCCGGCGCGCAGTGCGGCGGTCAGCACCGGCTCGCCGAACTCCAGCTGAGCGACGCCGGCCGGCGTGTTCGCAGCCGGAGACCGCGCCGCTGGTGTGGTCACGAGACGAACTGCGCGGCCTTGTCGGCCACGTCGAGCAGCGGTTGCGGGAAGACCCCGAGCGCGACGGTGGCTACGGCTGTCACACCGATCACGAGCTGGGTCGCGATGCTCGGCACGACGACGCTGACGTCACCCTCGGGCGGGTCGGAGAAATACATCAGCACGACCACCCGCAGGTAGTAGAACGCCGTGATCGCGCTGGCGATCAGGGCAACGACAACCAGCGGGCCCAGGCCCGCGTCGACACCGGCCTTGAAGACGACGAACTTGGAGATGAAGCCCGACGTCAGCGGCACCCCGGCGAGGGAGAGCAGGAAGACGGTGAACGCCGCCGCGAGCAGCGGCGACCGGCGAGCCAAGCCGGCCCATTGCGACAGGTGGGTCGCCTCGCCCTCGACGTCGCGCACCAGCGTGACGACGGCGAACGAGCCGATCGTGCTGAGGCCGTAGGCGAGCAGGTAGAACATCGTGCCCGACAGGCCCGACCTCGACAGCGCGATGACGCCGAACGTGAGGAAGCCGGCGTGCGCGATCGAGGAGTATGCGAGCACCCGCTTGATGTCGGTCTGGGTCAACCCGAGCACGGCGCCGACGAACATCGAGATGATCGCGACGGCGTACATGACGGGTCGCCAGTTCCAGGTCGCGGAGTCGAACGCGACGTAGAACACCCGCAGCAGCGCGCCGAAGGCGGCGATCTTGGTGCAGGACCCCATGAATGCGGTAACCGGCGTCGGCGAACCCTGATAGACGTCCGGCGTCCAGGAATGAAACGGCGCGATGCTCGCCTTGAACAGCAGCCCGACCACGAGCAGGCCGAGGCCGGCGAGCAGCAGCACGTCGCTGCGCCCGCTGCTCGCGCCACCGGAGAGGATCGACCGCAGGTTGACGGTGTTGGCATAGCCGTAGAGCAACGCCAGACCGTAGAGGAAGAACGCCGACGCGAATGCGCCGAGCAGGAAGTACTTGACCGCCGCCTCCTGCGACAGCAGCCGTCGTCGCCGCGCGAGACCGGCCAGCAGGTAGAGCGGCAGCGACAGCACCTCCAGCGACACGAACATGACCAGCAGGTTGTTCGACGCCGGGAAGAGCATCATGCCGCCGAGCGCGAACATCGCCAGCGGGAACGCCTCGGTCTGCACCTGCCGCACGGTCGCCTGCCGGCGGTCGTCGGAGCTGCCGGCCGCGACCGCGGCCTGCGCCACCAGCGCGCTGCCCCCCGCGTCGACCGACCGCTCGGCGAGCAGCATGAGCGACAGGGCTCCGAGAACGGCGAGGGAGCCGTCGATGAACAGCGCCGCGCCGTCGACGGCGACCGCGCTCGCGGCGGTGACCTCGGCTCGGCCGGCCAGCAAGATCACGCTGACGAGTGCAGCGGCGCAGCCGGCCAGCGCCATGCCGACCTGCACGGCGAAGCGCTGCGCCCGCGGCACCAAGGCCTCGGCGAGCACGCCGGCGCAGGCCACCCCGAGCACGATCAGGACCGGCGACAGCCCGGAGTAGGAGATCGACGGCGCGTGGATCACCGGCAGGTCCGCGGCCAGCACCGGCGGGGATCCGGTCATCATTGCCCTCCCCGCGCTTGCGTCGGTCCGGGATCGTGCGTGCCGACGTCGTGCATCGTCGCTGCCACGGCCGGATTGATGACGTCGAGGATCGGCCTGGGATAGACCCCGAGCGCGATGATGAGTGCGATCAGCGGCGCCATCACCCACTTCTCCCGGCCGGTCAGGTCCCGGAACTTCTCCGCGCTGGTCTTCACCAGACCCTTGGCCGGGCCGAAGAACAGCCGCTGGTACATCCACAGCACGTAGAGCGCCGCGAAGATGATGCCGATCGTCGCGAGAACGGCGTAGACGCGGTGCACGGTGAAGGTGCCCACCAGGGTGAGGAACTCACTGATGAACGTCGACATGCCGGGGAGGCCCAGCGCCGACAGCCCGGCGAAGAGCGTCACCCCGGCCAGGACGGGCGCGAGCTTCGCGGCCCCGCCGTAGTCGTCGATGATCCGGCTGTTGCCGCGGGCGATGAGGATGCCGACGGCGAGGAACACCATGCCCGTCGACAGGCCGTGGTTGACCATGTAGAGCACGGCACCGGAGCCGCCCTGGGTGGTGAACGCGAAGACCCCGATCACGATGAAACCGAAGTGCGCGATCGAGGTGTAGGACACCAGCCGCTTCATGTCGCGTTGCACGGCCGCCACGATCGCGGCGTAGAGAATGCCGACGACCGCGAGGATCAGGACCGGATCGGCGAAATAGCGCGACGCCTCGGGAAACAGTGGCAGGCAGTAGCGCAGGAAGCCGAACGTACCGACCTTGTCCAGCACGCCGACGAGTAACACCGAGCCGCCGATCGGCGCCTCGGCACCGGCGTCGGGCAGCCAGGTGTGAAACGGCACCAGCGGCGCCTTGATGGCGAACGCGACGAAGAAGCCGAGGAAGAGCACCTTCTGGTAGCCGGGATCGACATGCCCGACAAGGCGGACGAATTCGAAGGAGTGCACGCTGCTCGCGAAATACAAGGTGATGACCGCGGCCAACATGATCAGGCCACCGAGCAGGCTGTACAAGAAGAATTTCATCGCGGCATACTGCCGGCGCGGGCCCCCGAAGGAGCCGATCAGGAAGTACATCGGCACCAGCATGGCTTCGAAGAACACGTAGAAGAGGAAGACGTCGGTGGCGGCGAAAACGCCGATCATCATGAATTCCAGTGCGAGCAGCCAGCCGAAGTAGGCCTTCGGACTGCGGTTACCGGGCATCTCATCGCTCCACGACGCGACGACGACGACGGGGACGAGCAGCGCCGCGAGCAGGATCAGGACCAGCGCGATGCCGTCGATGCCGAGGGAGAAGCTGACACCGAAGGCCTTGATCCACTCATAGGACAGGTTCGCCTGGAACCGCGGGCCGGTCGCCTTGAACCGCACGGCGATGATGACCGACAGCACGAACGTCGCGACCGAGAAGAGCAGGGTCAGTCCCTTGGCGGTGGCGTCCCGCCCGCTCGGCATCGCGCCGACCACGCCGGCACCGACGAGCGGTACCGCCATCAGGGCGACCAACCAGAACCCGCTCATCCGAACCTCACCGCGATCAGCGCAACGACGATCGCCACGCCGCCGCCGAGCATCGACAGGGCGTAGGAGCGGGCGAACCCGGTCTGCACCCGCCGCACCCGGGCGGACGCTCCGCCGAGAAATGCACCGACCCCCCCGACGATCCCGTCGACCCCGCGCCCGTCGGCGAAGACCAGCACCCGGGCGAGCCACCGGCCCGGCCCGGCGATGACCGCCTCGTTGAACGCGTCGGCGTAGAGATTCTTGCGGGCGGCGACGACGACCGGTGACGCGACCGGCGCGGACGTCGGCACCTCGGACCTGCCGACGAAGTACCAGCCGGCGAAGATGCCGATCGCGACCAGCAGCAGGGTGAGGATCGTCAGCGTGGTCGAGCCGATCGGGTGACTGGTTGGCTCCCGGAACGGCAGCACCGGCTCCAGCCAACCCACCAGCCGGTTGCCGATCGCAAGGAATGCACCGGCGCCGACCGACCCGATCGCGAGCACGATCATCGGTGCGGTCATCACCGCCGACGACTCATGTGGGTGCACGTCCTGCGTCCAGCGCCGCCTGCCGTGGAAGGTCATCAACATCAGCCGGGTCATGTAGAACGCCGTGATGCCCGCGCCGAGCAGGGCGCAGCTGCCGAGAATGACGCCCGACGTACCGCCCTTGTCGAAGGCCGCCTCGATGATCTTGTCCTTGCTGAAATAGCCGGACAGACCGGGGAACCCGATGATCGCAAGGTAGCCAAGGCCGAAGGTCACCCAGGTGATCGGCATGACCTTCCACAGGCCGCCGAACCGGCGCATATTCACCTGGTCGTCCATGCCGTGCATCACCGAGCCGGCGCCGAGGAACATGCCGGCCTTGAAGAAACCGTGCGCCAGCAAGTGCAGGATGCCGAAGGCGTAGCCGATCGGGCCGAGGCCGACGGCGAGGAACATGTATCCGATCTGGCTCACCGTGGAGTAGGCGAGGACCTTCTTGATGTCGTCGTAGGCGCAGCCGCAGATGCAGCCATAGAGCAGCGTGATCGCGCCGATGATGCAGACGATCGTCCGGCCGTCCTGGGTCAGGTCGAAGATCGGGCTGGAGCGGGCGATGAGATACACCCCGGCGGTGACCATGGTCGCGGCGTGGATCAGCGCCGACACCGGCGTCGGGCCCTCCATGGCATCCGGCAGCCAGGTCTGCAGCGGGAACTGGCCGGACTTGCCGCAGGCGCCGAGCAGGAGCAGCAGCGCCATGCCGGTCAGGGTGGTCGCGCCGAGACCGGCGGCGCCGCCGAAGACGCCGGCGAACGATGTCGTGCCGAGCGTGGCGAACATCAGCATGATCGCGATCGACAGCGCGACGTCACCGATGCGGTTCATCAGGAACGCCTTCTTCGCAGCGCTCGCGGCCGCCGGGCGGTCCATCCAGAAGCCGATCAGCAGGTACGACGCGAGGCCGACGCCCTCCCAGCCGACGTAGAGCACGAGGTAGCCGTCACCGAGCACGAGCAGCAGCATCGCCGCGGTGAACAGGTTCATGTAGGCAAAGAACCGCCGGCGTCGCTCGTCGTGGGCCATGTAGCCGAGGGAGTAGATGTGGATCAAGGCGCCGACGCCGGTGATGAGCAGCACGAAGGTCATCGACAGCGGATCGATCTGCAGGCCCGCCTCGACCTGGAATTTGGCGACCGGGATCCAGCTGAACAGATGCAGGTGACGCGCCCGCTCGCCGGGTGCGAGGCCGCGCATGTTGAAGAACAGCACCGCTGCGTAGACGAAGCAGACGACCGGCACCAACGCACCGAGCAGATGTCCCCACGCGTCGCCGCGCCGGCCGACCAGCATCAGCACCACCGAGGAGAGCACTGGCAGCGCAACCAGCAGCCAGGCCGCGTGCTGCAGCCCACCGCTCGCGGCGGTCGACGCCAACGCGGCAGCGTCGACCGGTCGGCCGGCTAGCTCGGTCACGTCAGGTCCCTTTCCGTCGGCCCGCACGGGCCGGTGAACTCTAGCGGGGTGCGTCCGGGGGCTGGGGTTTAGTACTTCAGCAGGTTCGCGTCGTCGATCGAGGCGGACCGGCGGGACCGGAAGATGGACATGATGATGGCGAGGCCCACCACGACCTCGGCGGCGGCGATGACCATCACGAAGAACGCGATGACCTGCCCGTCGAGGGATCCGTTGATGCGGGAGAACGTCACCAGGGCGAGATTGGACGCATTGAGCATCAGCTCGATGCACATGAACACCACGATGGCGTTGCGGCGTACCAGCACTCCGACCGTGCCGATGGAGAACAGGATCGCTGAGAGGAAGACATACCAATCGGGGCTCACGTCCGCTTACCTCCTCGTCGGGCCTCGAGGGCGCGCACAGCCTCCTGCTCCTCCCCCGCCACCCGGGCGGTCGCGATGACGCTCGCCCGCGCCTGGGTGCCGTCGGGCAGCAGCGCCGCGCGGTCCACGGCGTTGCCGTCGGCGAAGACGCCCGGACCCGGCCGGGGCCCGGGGTAGGCGCCGGACCGGAAGCGGTCCCGGATCAGATCGCGCTGGGTACGCCGCTCGCCGGGACCCTTCTCCACGTTGGCGAGCACCATGGCGCCGACCGCGGCGGTGATGAGCAGGGCGCTGGTGAGCTCGAAGGCGAAGACGTAGTCACCGAAGATCAGCCGGGCGATGCCCGGCAGGTTGCCGTCGACGTTGGCCTTGGACAGGCCGGCCGCGCGCTTGTGGTCCAGCGCACTGGCGAGGGTCGCGACCAGCAGCGTCGCGAGGCCGATGCCCAGGAGCACGGCGGCGACGCGCTGTCCGCGCAGGGTTTCCACCAGCGAGTCGCTGGAGTCACGACCGACGAGCATCAGCACGAACAGGAACAGGATCATGATCGCGCCGGTGTAGACGATGATCTGCACGAAGCCGATGAACGGCCCCTGCTCCATGACGTAGAAGACGCCTAGGGAGAACATCGTGGTCACCAGCCACAGGGCCGAGTGCACGGCGTTCTTCGACAGCACCATGCCGATGCCGCCGACGACCGAGATCGGCCCGAGCAGCCAGAACAGGACCGCCTCGCCGTTGTGCATCTGCTGGTCCGCGGGCAGCGCCAGGACGTGACCGATCATGCCGGCGGGCCGGCATCTTGTGAGCCGGTGGTGTTCTGCGTCTCGCGGGTCCGCAGGTGCGCGGGCGGCTCCGCGTCGCGCTCGGGGAGCTCGGCGCCCTTGCTCGCCCCCGGATTGCTGACGCCGCTCGCGTAGTAGTCCTGCTCGTCCGCACCGAGTCGCATCGGGTGCGGGGGCGCCTCCATGCCCGGCAGCAGCGGGGCGATCAGCTGCTCCTTGGTGAAGATCAGATCCTGCCGCGAATCCGAGGCGAGCTCGTACTCGTTGCTCATCGTCAGCGACCTGGTCGGGCAGGCCTCGATGCACAGCCCACAGAAAATGCACCGGGCGTAGTTGATCTGGTAGACCTCGCCGTAGCGCTCGCCGGGTGAGTAGCGGGCCTCCTCGGTATTGTCGCCGCCCTCGACGTAGATCGCGTCGGCCGGGCAGGCCCAGGCGCACAGCTCGCATCCGACGCATTTCTCCAGCCCGTCGGGATGCCGGTTGAGCACGTGTCGCCCGTGGTAGCGCGGCATCGTCTTCGTCCCGGCCTCGGGGTAGGAGATCGTCGCCTTCTTCTCGAACATCGTCGCGAAGGTCAGGCCGAATCCCTTGACCGCCTCAAACACCTCGGTGTCCCTCCTCCCCTTCGATCCCTTCGATCGCGCGCGTGTCGCCGCCGACGGCCGCGGGCGTGCTCGGCTGCATGACGCTGGGCTCCATCACTCTGGGCTCCATGACTCTGGGATCCATGACTCTGGGCTCCATGACTCTGGGTGCCGGCGGCACGACGAGGTCCAGCGGCGGGACCGGGAACGGCGGGTCGGGCTCGACCAGCTCATCCTCGTGCACCCGCTCGGGCCACAGCAGCCAAATGATCAGCGCGACCGCCACCGGTGCGCCGATGTAGAGGCCGATCCGGGTCGGCGGGGTGTCGGTGGCCCGCAGCGCCTGGATCGCCGCGACCAGGAGCAGCCAGAGCAGGCTGAAGGGCACCAGCACCTTCCAGCCGACCTGCATCAGCTGGTCGTAACGCAGCCGCGGCAGGCTGGCCCGCAGCCACACGAAGGCGAAGAGCAGGGCACCGAGCTTGATCAGGAACCACAGCAGCGGCCACCAGCCGGAGTTGAATCCGGAGTACAGCGAGATCGGCCAGGGCGCCCGCCAGCCGCCGAGGAAGAGCGTGGTGGCGAGCGCGGAGACACCGACCATGTTGACGTACTCGGCGAGGTAGAACAGCGCGAACTTCAGCGAGGAGTACTCGGTGTGGTACCCGCCGACGAGCTCGCCCTCACCCTCGGCCAGGTCGAACGGCAGCCGGTTGGTCTCGGCGACCACGCTGATGAGATAGACGATGAAACTCGGGATCAGGGCTACGCCGTACCACAGGTCGTGCTGCGAGGCCACGATCGCACTCGGCGACAGCGACCCGGACAGGATGAATACGGAGGCGAGCGAGAGCCCCATCGCGACCTCGTAGGACACCATCTGCGCGGCGCTGCGCAGGCCGCCGAGCAGCGGGTACGTCGAGCCGCTGGACCAGCCGGCGAGCACGATGCCGTAGACGCCGACCGAGGAGCAGGCGAGCACCAGCAGCACGGCGACGTTGAAGTCGGTGAGCTGCAGCGGCGTGTGGTGCCCGGCGATCGACACGACCGGCCCGAACGGCGTGACCGCGAAGGCCAGGAACGCCGGGATCGTCGCGATCACCGGGGCGAGGAAGTAGACCGGCTTGTCGACCAGGGCCGGGATGATCTCTTCCTTGAAGGCGAGCTTCAGACCGTCCAGCAGGCTCTGCAGCAGACCGGCGGGACCATGCCGGTTGGGGCCCAGTCGGTACTGCATGAACGCGATGACCCGGCGCTCGAACCAGATCATCAGCAGGGTCGTCACCACGAGGAAGGCGAAGACCGCGACCACCTTGACGATGACCAGCCAGATCGGCTCGGAGCCGAA
>JBPCOR010000278.1:0-2542 GCA_051000035.1 Mycobacteriales bacterium
ATGGCACCCGCGACACCGATCAGGTCACTGCGGCAAGGAACCCACGCGCGGGCGCTGCGCGACGCGCGTACCTGCTACGACCATCTCGCCGGTCGGCTCGGCGTGTCCTTGATGGATGTCCTGGTCCGCCGCGGCCACCTCGTCGGCGGGGACGGCCGCTTCGGGTCCGCTGACGGGTCCGATGACGGGCCCGACGCCGGCCGCGACGAGCGTGACCCGCGGGCCGGATACGGCCATGACGTCGACTACCGGCTCACCGGGCCGGGCGGTAAGTTCCTGACCGATTTCGGCGTCGTGCTGCCGGTGAGACGTCCGGTCGTACGGTACTGCGTGGACTGGTCCGAGCAGCGTCATCACCTGGCCGGTGGCGCGGGGCGCGGGTTGCTGTCTCGCCTGCTCGAGCTGGACTGGGTACGGCGCTCACCGGTGCACCGTGCGGTCACGGTGACCGCGGCGGGTCGCAACGGCCTGTCCGACACCTTCGGCGTGCAGGTGGGCCCCCGCTGAGTCCCCGACCGGCGCGAACGGCGCGGGAGGCGGGTAGGCTGCCGAGCGAAATGCCATCGTGGGCCGCACGAGGAGGGAACTGGGTATGGCGCGGCAGACGTCGCACCGGGGCGGGACCGAGCCGGATGAGGTCGCCGCCGACAGCCCGATCCAGTTCCGGACCACCATCGTCCTGGGCGGCAAGACGGCTACCGGCCTGGAAGTCCCCACCGGCGTCGTCGAGCGATTGGGCCGCGGCAAACGGCCGCCGGTGAGCGTCACGATCCGGGGCTTCACATACCGCACCACGGTCGCCGTGATGGGTGGTGCGTTCATGATCCCGCTGAGCGCCGAGGACCGCGCCGGCGCCGGAGCCGCGGCGGGTTACGAGGTGGATGTCGAGATCGCGCTCGACACCGAGCCGCGCGAGCTGACGGTGCCCGCGGACTTCGCCTCGGCACTGGCGGACGTCACGGGCGCTCGGGCCGCCTTCGATCGGCTCGCCTACTCCCGCCGGCGCGAGCACGTCCGCGCAGTCGAGGACGCGAAGACTCCCGAGACCCGTCAGCGGCGCATCGACAAGGCGATCAGCCAACTTCGCGAACAGGCCCGGTGATGCGGGCGACACCTACGAACGACCGTTTGGAGCATCGAGATGCAGATCAGCAGCGAGCGAATTCTCACCACCCACACCGGCAGCCTGCCCCGGCCGGCCGACCTGGCGGGGACCAGCCTGCTCGATCCGGCCGCGCCGGACCCCGGCGAGGAGCAGATCCGGGCGGCCGTCGCGGCGATCGTCCGCTCTCAACGCGACGCGGATGTCGATGTCGTCAACGACGGCGAGGTGAGCAAGAAGGGCTACTCGACGTACATCACCGAGCGCCTCGACGGCTTCGGTGGCAGCGCTCCGATGGGCGAGATACAGGACTACAAGGACTTCCCGGAGTGGGCGGCCCGGCTGTCGATCACGGCGGGGGCTGACGGCGAGTCGCTGCTGTCCAATCCTGCGTGCGTCGGCCCGGTGTCCTACCGGGACACCGCGGCGGTCGACCGGGACGTCGCGAACCTGAAGTCGGCGGCCGAGGGAAGCGGCGCGACGGAGGTGTTCATGTCGGCCGCCTCGCCGGGCGTCATCTCGATCTTCCAGCAGAATCAGCACTACCCGTCCGAGGACGACTACATCGCCGCCCTGGCCGAGG
Organism: Mycobacteriales bacterium; assembly: GCA_051000035.1. Taxonomy (GTDB): domain Bacteria; phylum Actinomycetota; class Actinomycetes; order Mycobacteriales; family QHCD01; genus QHCD01. Next base: position 1,686 of record JBPCOR010000278.1, read on the forward strand.
CAATGAAGACCGAGTACGACGCGATCGCAGCCGCCGGACTGATTCTGCAGCTGGACTGCCCGGATCTGGCGATGGGCTGGAACGTCTCGCATCTCGGGGGGACCGCAGAGGGCTTCCAGGCGGCCATCGGGCGCCGGGTCGAGGCGATCAATTACGCCACCCGAGACATCCCGGCCGAGCAGATGCGCCTGCACTTGTGCTGGGGCAATTACGAGGGCCCGCATCATCTCGACGTACCGATCGCCGACATCATCGGCACCGTATTCAAGGCCAGGCCGGCGGCGATCTCCTTCGAGGCGTCCAACCCGCGGCACGAGCACGAGTACGTCGTGTTCGACGACGTGAAGCTGCCCGACGGCAAGGTGCTCATCCCCGGCGTGCTGGACTCCACGACCAACTACATAGAGCATCCGGAGCTGGTGGCGCAGCGAATCGTCCGGTACGCCGAGCGGGTCGGCCGGGAGAATGTGCTCGCCGGCAGCGACTGCGGATTCGCGACGTTCGCGCAGTTGCTCAGCGTCGACCCGGCCATCACCTGGGCGAAGCTCGGCGTGATGGCGCAGGGCGCCCGGCTCGCATCTCAGCGGCTCTGGTCAAAGGCCGCCTAGCCCGCGGCCGCAGCGGGTGCCGGCGACTGCCTTCGCCGGAACCCGACACCCGGATTCGGCCGGCCGAAGATGATCCCGGTGTGCCGGCGAAACCTCGCGGTCGCCACCATCATTGCGATGACACACGACAGCGTCCCGGCCGGGTGGTGGGGCCACCACCACCGTGACGTGTCCAGTGGCTGGTTGCGGCAAACCGCCTCTGGTTTCGTTGGCGGCCTGGTGACCAACACCACGCCAATTGCCGGCGTC
>JBPCOR010000308.1:0-3819 GCA_051000035.1 Mycobacteriales bacterium
TCCCACGGCGACGGCATCGCGGTCCCGGAGTCCGGCGGGTGAAGTCGGTCCTGATCGCCGCGCTCGTCTCCCTCCTCGTATCGATCCTCGCGACGCCGTTCGCCGTCATGCTCTTCCGGCGCGGCGGGTTCGGGCAGGAGATCCGCACCGAGGGGCCCACGTCGCACCTGACCAAGCGCGGGACCCCGACCATGGGTGGCACCGTCATCATCGTCGGCACGGTGCTCGGGTATCTCGCCGCGCACCTGCTCGTCGTCAACCAGACCGGTCGCGGGCCGACCGCGTCGGGGCTGCTCGTGCTCTACCTGATGGTGATCCTGGGGGTGGTCGGATTCCTGGACGACTTCATCAAGGTGCGCAAGCAGCGCAACCTCGGCCTGACCAAGACGGCCAAGCTGGTGGGTCAGTTCGTGGCGGGGGTGAGCTTCGCCGTACTGGCGCTGAACTTCCGCGGCCACGACGGCCTGACGCCGGCGTCGACACACCTGTCCTTCGTCCGCGACCTCGCGCCGATCAGCTTCGGGACCATCGGATTCGTCATCTTCGCGCTGCTGCTGATCAGCGGCTTCTCCAACGCCGTCAACTTCACCGACGGCCTGGACGGACTTGCCGCCGGCAGCACGGTCATGGTCTTGGGCTCGTACGTGATCATCACGTTCTATGAGTTCCGCAACGGCTGCGGCGCGGCCGCCGCGACCAGCGGTTGCTACCAGGTGCGCGACCCGCTCGACCTCGCGCTCGTCGCGGCGGCGGCGCTCGGCGCCTGCTTCGGTTTCCTGTGGTGGAACGCCCACCCGGCCCGGATCATCATGGGCGACACCGGGTCGCTCGCTCTCGGCGGACTGGTTACGGGCCTGGCGATCCTGACCCGTACCGAGCTGCTGCTCTTCGTCCTCGGCGGACTCTTCGTGATCGAGCTGCTGTCGGTGGTGCTGCAGATCGCGGTCTTCCGGACCACCCGGCGGCGGCTGTTCAACATGGCGCCGATCCACCACCACTTCGAGCTCGCCGGCTGGCAGGAGATCACCGTCATCGTGCGGTTCTGGATTCTCACCGGCCTCGCCGTCGCATTCGGCCTCGGCCTGTTCTACGCCGAATTCATCTCCCACGGGCTGGCCTGATGACTCCCGGTCAGGGCTGACCCGGCGGGGCTCGCCGGACTGGCCGGCCCCGTCGCCCCGGCGGGCTATGCCGGGATGCCCGTCGTGGTCGCCGGCGCGGGGGTGTCCGGCACCGCCGTCGTGCGGGCCCTGCTCGACGGCGGCGCGGTCGTGACCGTGCTCGACCCGGGTCGGGCGCTGCCGGCCGATCTCACCGCTCGGGTCGCGACCCGCGTCGTGACGCTGACCCGGCCGCCGCCAGGCACCCGGCTGGTCGTCGCCTCGCCCGGGCTGCGGCCGGCCGAGCCGCTGCTGCGGGCGGCTGCCCGCGCCGGCATCGACGTCATCAGCGAGGTCGAATTCGCCTGGCGTATCGCGCCGGCACCCCGGCGGGCGGCCTGGCTCGCCGTGACCGGCACCAACGGCAAGACGACGACCGTCGGGATGCTGGCGGCCATTCTCGCCGCGTCCGGGCACCGGTCCACGGCCGCCGGGAACATCGGGCCACCGCTGACCGAGGCGGTCCGCGCGGAGCCGCCGTACGACGTCCTCGCCGTCGAATTGTCCAGTCAGCAGCTGCACTACTCGCCGTCGATCGCGCCGGCGGCGAGCGCCGTGCTCAACATCGCCCCGGACCACCTGGACTGGCACGGGTCCTTCGAGGGCTACGTCGCGGACAAGCGGCGGATCTTTCACCGCGACGCGACCAACGTCTTCAACGCCGACGACCCGGCCGTGCGCGTGCTCGCCGACGGGCTGCCCGACACTGTCGGCTTCACCCTCGGCGAGCCCGCACCGGGCGCGCTCGGGGTCGTCGGTGACCGGCTCGTCGATCGGGCCTTCGGCGTCCGCGTCGGCGACACCGCCCACCCGTGCGGTGGTGCCGAGCTGCGGGTTGTTGGCGAGCTGACCTTTCCCGGCCGGCACAACGTCGCCAATGCGCTGGCGGCCGCCGCGCTCGCCCGCGCCTACGGCCTACCCGCGCGGGCCGTCGGGGTCGGGCTGCGCGGCTACCAGTCGGCACCGCATCGAAACGTCGTGGTCGGCAGGGTCCGGGGGGTGAGCTACGTCGATGACAGCAAGGCCACCAACCCGCACGCGGCGGCGGCGTCGTTGGCGGCCTACCGGCGCGTCGTGTGGGTGGCGGGCGGCCTGCTGAAGGGCGTCGACGTCGACCCGCTGGTCGCCTCGGTCACCGACCGGCTCGCCGGGGTTGTGCTGCTCGGCGCCGACCGTGAGCTGATCGCGCACGCAATCGCGCGACACGCGCCCGGCCTGCCGGTCGTCAAGGTGCACCTCGGCGACGATAGGGCGATGGTGACGGCGGTGCGGGCGGCGGCGCGGCTGGCCCGTCCGGGCGACACGGTGCTGCTCGCGCCGGCGGCGGCGAGCTTCGACATGTTCACCGGGTTCGCCGCCCGCGGCGATGCCTTCGCCGCTGCGGTGCGGGCGCTGGCGCAGGAGTGAGCGCACCGACCTGCGACCGCGGTGATCATTTCCCCCGGCCGGCCTTCCTGGACCGCCCGCTCGCCTCGCTGCACATGTTGCTCGTCGCCGCCGGCCTGCTCGCCGTCATCGGCGTCGTCATGGTCCTCTCGGCCTCCAGCGTCGTGTCCTATACCTCGACCGGGTCCGCGTTCGACATCGTCGGCCGGCAGCTGCTGTGGGTCGCGATCGGGCTGCCGCTCGCCTGGGTCGGGGCGCGGATATCGCCGCGGACGTATCGCCGGCTCGCGCACCCGGCCCTGCTGATCGCGGTCGTCGGGTTGGTGGCGGTCCTCGTCCCGGGGGTGGGAATCCTCTTCCAGGGCGGCCGGCGCTGGATCGACCTCGGACCGCTGCAACTGCAACCCTCCGAGCCGGCCAAGCTGGCGCTTGCTATCTGGGGGGCGGATCTGCTGGTGCGTAAGCAGAAGTCGCTGTCGCGCTGGCGGCACCTGCTGATCCCGCTCGTCCCGGTCGCGCTGCTGCTGTGCGGGCTGGTCGTCATCGAGCCCGATCTGGGAACGACGCTGTGCCTGCTCCTCGTCCTGCTCGGTCTACTGTGGACCGTGGGCGCGCCACTACGGCTGTTCTGCGCCGTGCTGGTCGCGGCGGCCGGTTTCGTCACGCTGATGATCATCAAGGAGCCGTGGCGGGTCGCTCGGGTGGTCAGTTTCGCGCACCCGTTCCAGGACCGCACCGATCACGGATTCCAGGCCGCGCAGGGTATCTCGGCGCTGGCGACGGGCGGCTGGTTCGGCGACGGCCTCGGCGGCAGCAAGTTCAAGTACGGGCTGCTGCCCAATGCCCACACCGACTACATCTTCGCGATCCTCGGTGAGGAGCTGGGCCTGGTCGGCTGCCTCGTCGTCCTCGGGCTGTTCGCGGTCCTCGCCTACGCCGGCCTGCGGATCGCACGGTGCGCCGTCGACCCGTTCGTCCGGCTGACGACCGGTGCCGTCACCGTCTGGATCGTCGGGCAGGCAATGATCAACATCGGCTACGTCGTCGGCATGCTGCCGGTCACCGGCATCCCGTTACCGTTGATCTCATTCGGCGGGACGTCACTCGTGCTCACCATGTTCACGGTCGGCATGCTCGCATCCTTCGCCCGGCACGAGCCGGCCGCGGCGTACGCGCTGCGGGATCGGGGCCGGATCGCCCGGCTGCTGCGGCTGCCCGCGCCGAACCTGCCGGAGCGAAACCCCGACCGGCTGGTCGGTCGGGCGGCCCGCAA
>JBPCOR010000388.1:0-2753 GCA_051000035.1 Mycobacteriales bacterium
TGTCGACCGGAAAGTTGGAGAGCAGGCCGCCGTCGACCAGCGTGACCGTGCCGCCGCCGCGCGGCCCGGTCGGCAGGTCGACGGGGCGGAAGAAGAACGGTATCGACACCGACGCGCGTACGGCGTCCACAATGGACTGCTTGTCGGCATCGAGTCCGTAGTAGTGGTAGTCCCACGGCAGCCGCACCAGCTGGCCGCGGGAGACGTCGCTCGCCATGACGACCAGCCGGTAGCGCTGCCGTGGTGCGAGCGCGGATTCGGTGTCGTCGTCGATGCGCAGGTCGCCGAACGTCCGCACGCCGACGCCCTCCAGCACACCGCCGAGCCATTCCGCGACGTAGTCGCCCCGGTAGATTCCCTGCTGCAGCAGCAATTCCAGCGTCTTGCCCGGCAGCCCGAGCTTGTCCAGCGGCGTACCGTCGCGGAACCTGCGGTAGTCAAGGTCGCGCATGACGCCACGCAGCTGCGCGAGGTCGCGCCCGGCGGCGGAGTACGCCGCGATCAATGCACCGACGATGGCTCCCGCCGACGCGCCGGCGATGCGCTGGAAGAGCCAGCCCTGCCGGTGCATCTCGACCGCCGCCCCGAGCAGGCCGATGCCCTTCACACCGCCGCCTTCAAGCACGAGGTCGGCCCGGTCACCGGCGCCGTCGCTGATCACCCGCGAGAGTCTAGGGCGTAGTGCCCATGCGGCGGACCAGCTCAGCAGCCCAGGGACCGGCGCGGGGACGGTGAAACCGGCTGGCAGACTCTCTGCCATGCCTCGACACGATCTGGTGCACCTCCTGCCGACCACCCGCGCCGTGCACCGAGCGCTGCTCGCGGAGATCGAATCGCTGACCGAGCAGGACATGCGGCGGGCGACATTGCTGCCCGGTTGGACCGTCGCGCATGTCCTCTCGCATTTGGCCCGAAACGCCGACGGGCAGCGGGGAATGCTCGAGGGCGCGCTGCGCGGCGAGATCGTGGCGCAGTATCCGAACGGTCCGGACGGTCGGGCCGCTGACATCGAGGCCGGCGCCGGGCGCACCGCGGCGCAGGTCCGGGCCGACGTACGAGCGTCGACCGAAGCCCTCGAAAGGGTGTGGGACCGGCTGTCCGGGGAGCAGTGGGATGCCCCGACCGCCCCGGTGGCGGGTGACCGACCGGCCTGGACGAGCGTCGCGGCGCGCCGCCGGGAGGTGGAGATCCACCGGGTCGACCTGGACCTGGACTACCGGCCCTCGCAGTGGCCGGTCGCGTTCGTCGTACCCCTGCTGCCGATGCTGGCCGAGCCGGAGCGCCTCGGACCGCGGCTGCCCGCCGGCGTCACCGTGCACCTGTCGGCCGACGACGGCCGCGGCCGGTGGGCTGCGGGCAGCGCCGATGACACCGGCGCCGAGCCGGTCGCGCTGTCAGGACCGACCTGGGCACTGACCGCATGGCTGCTCGGGCGCACCGAACCGGCCCGGTGGGCTCTTCGCGGCGATCCGCCCGAGCTCACGCCCTGGGCGTGAGCCCGCAGTCTCGGCGGCGCATGCCCGGGCGCCCCAGCGGCACCACCCGTATTCAATCACCGTTCACCTGTACGTCGGCCAACGAATACGGCAACCGGCCTAGCGTCAGGGGCGCTCACCCACCCCCCGTTTCCCGCTCAAGGAGCGATCTGGATGCGTCTTCGCAGAGCGCTGTCCGTCCCTGTGCTGTCCGTCGCCGCCGTTCTCGGCGCGTCGTCGATAGCCTGGGCCGCGCACGGCGGCCACAACAAGCCCCTCGGTGACCACCTCGTCGGCCGGCAGGCCGACGGATCGGTGCTCACCTCCGCGAATCAGTACGTCACCCCGGTCGGCGCCGTCGTCAAGCAGACCGGCCGCCCGATGGACATGCTCGTGCGACCCGACGGCAAGACCGCCGTGGATGTCGGCCACATCGGATTCGGTCCGCCCCTGTTCACCGTGATCGACCTGGTCAACCACAAGGTCCGGCAGCAGTACACCCCGCCGGCCGGCACCGGAGACGGCACCCTCAGCGTCGCCGGACTGCTCTACTCCAAGGACGGCAACACCGTCTGGGCGGCGCAGACGAGGGACATCCTGCAGTTCTCCGTCGGCGCCGACGGCACCCTGTCCAGCCCGCAGGTGATCTCGATCCCGGCTGGCAGTTCGGTGCCGAAGAGCCCGAGCGGCAGTCCGGCATCGCCGCTGCCGACGGACCTGCAATTCACCCCGGACGGCACGCACGTCCTCGTCGTCCTCGACGGCTGGAACACCCTCGGCGTACTCGATCCCGCGACCAAGACGATCACCAGCCAGATCCCCGTCGGCGTCGTGCCGAGAGATGTCGTCGTCATCGGCAATCACGCGTTCGTCAGCAACGAGGGCGGGCGCCAGCCGACCACGAGCGACTTCACGAACTACAGCTACGACTCCCAGGTCGTCGCCGAGAGCAAGGACGGCCGCGCGAACAACGGCACCATCTCCGAGGTCGACCTGTCGACCAACAAGGTCGTCAACACCTACACGGTGGGCCTGGACCCGAGCAGCATGCTGGTCGACGGGACGACGCTGCTGGTCACGAACTCCAGCGACGACACCATCTCGATCATCGACACCGCGGCCGGCGCGGTCACCCAGACCGTCAACGTCAACCCGCTGCCGGGTCAGCCGTTCGGCAGCTCGCCGAACGCCCTCGCCTTCTTCGACCCGACCCACCTGGTCGTGAGCCTGGGCCGCGACAACGCGCTCGCGGTGTACGACTACCACGGTGCGCACCAG
>JBPCOR010000390.1:0-15380 GCA_051000035.1 Mycobacteriales bacterium
CATCGGCCCCGGCCAGCTAAGCATCCACGCCGACCGCGGCTCGTCGATGGCCTCCAAACCGGTGGCGTTCCTGCTCGCCGACCTCGGGGTCACCAAGAGCCATTCCCGACCGCACGTGTCCAACGACAACCCCTACTCCGAGGCGCAGTTCAAGACCTTGAAGTACCGGCCGGACTTCCCGGCCCGCTTCGGCAGCATCGAAGACGCACGCGTGTTCTGCCACAAGTTCTTCACCTGGTACAACCACCATCATCGCCATTCGGGGATCGGACTTCATACCCCCGCCGACGTGCACCACGGCCGAGCAGCAGACGTCCACGACGCCCGCGCCACCGTGCTGAACGCCGCCTACCACACGAACCCCGAACGGTTCGTGCGCAAACCACCCGAGCCGCCGCGGCCGCCCGACACGGCGTGGATCAACAAGCCCATCAACGATGAGGAGAACCCAACCCAGTAAACCCAGCAAGATCGTGTCTCAGAAAGCTTGACAGGTTCCGCGGTGCGACGGCAGCCGTGGCGGCGGCCGCACTGGCCGCCTGCGGAGGCGGCGCAACCGGATCCGGTGGCGGCGGTGGCGGCGGTTCCAACAGCCTCAACGTCGTCCTGGAGACGCAACCGTGGACCACTGCTCTCACGCCCTACATTCCGCAGTTCGAGAAGCAGACCGGCATCAAGGTGAGCGTGCAGAGCTACTCCGAGGAGCAGTCGCGCAACAAGATCCTCGTCACGCTGCAGTCCAAGAGCCCCGGCCTGGACGCCTACATGTCGTTGCCGAGCCTGGAGGGCAAGCAGTATTCGAAGGCCGGCTATTACCAGCCGCTGGATTCCTATGCCGCCAAGGCACCGGCCTCGTGGAACGTCAAGGACTTCAACCCGGCGCCGCTGTCCGGGGAGAAGGTCGGCGGCAAGCTGATCGGGATTCCCATCAACGTCGAGGGTCCGGTGATCTTCTACCGCACCGACCTGTTCGCCAAGTACGGGATCAGCAAGCCCACGACGCTCGATGAACTCGTCGCCGCCGCCAAGACGATCAAGGAGAAGAGCGGCGGGAAGATCTACGGCATCGCCGGTCGGGGCCTGTCGCCGTCGGTGACCTACACGCTCGGGCCGTTCTTTCACAATCAGGGCCTGAGCTGGCTCGACTCCGCCGGCAAGCCGAACTTCGACAAGCCGGGCGCGGTGAAGGCCATCGACACCTACGCCACCCTGATCGGGAAATACGGCCCGCCCGGCGTCGTCAACAACAACTTCACCCAGAGTTCGGCCCTGTTCGCGCAGGGGCGCGCCGGCATGGAGCTGGACTCGACCAACGAGCTCTCCTCGATCGACGACCCGAACAGCTCACAGGTCGCCAAGAACATCGGCGTACTGAACATTCCGCCCGGACCTGGCGGGTCGCATCCGACGGTGCTGCAGTGGGGCCTGTCGATGTCGCCGTTCTCGGCCCACAAGGACCAGGCGTGGAAGTTCATCCAGTGGGCCACCAGCCCGCAGATGCAGCTGAAGCTGGCGCTGAAGGGCATCGCCAGCCCGCGCAAGTCGACCGCGAGCGACGCGTCGTACAAGAAGACGCTGGACACCCCGACGCGCCGGCAGTGGAGCGCTGCCCTGACGACGATCCTCGCGACCGGCACCGGCGAGGTCGGCCCACCCGCCGTGCAGGAGGCCGAGGTCCGCAAGCTGATCGGTGACTCCGTCGACAAGGTGATCCTGGGCCAGTCGACGGCGGCGCAGGCTGCGGCAGCGATCCAGAAGGGGCTGCCGGCCCTGATCGGCAGCAAGTGACCGTAGCTGCACCGCGACCGCTGCGTCGCCCGGGTGGGTCGCTGCCGAACGCGCGCCGCGGCCGGTTGGCGGCGCTGCGCAGCAACCGCGGGGCGGTGGCGCTGCTGTTGCCGGCGATGATCGCGACAGCCGCGCTGGTCGTCTTCCCGCTCGTCTACGCCGTCGCGCTGTCGCTGGCGAACTGGTCGCCGACCGGATCATTCGGCACGTTCGCCGGCATCTCGCACTACACGCACATGTTCACCGCCGACCCGCTGTTCTGGAAGAGCCTGCGTTTCACCCTGCTGTTGTTCGTGCTGTGTCTGGCGATCCAAACGGTGCTCGGGTTGGGTCTGGGCTATTTGCTGTCCATCGACGTGCCCGGCCGGGGGTTCTTCCAGGCGCTGATCCTGATCCCGTCGATCGTCGCGTCGGTGGCGGTCGGCCTGCTGTGGCTGCTCATCTTCGACCCGACTCTGGGCATCGCCAACTGGCTGCTGGGACAGGTGGGGATCGGCGGTCCGCAGTGGCTGTCCAACCCGCAGACGGTGCTGTGGACATTCACGCTGCTGGACACCTGGCAGTGGACGCCGTTCATGGCGCTGATCTTCGCCGCCGGTATCCGCGCGCTGCCGTCGAGTCCGCTGGAGGCCGCGCGGGTGGACGGCGCGAGCTGGTGGCAGCTTGCCTGGCGGGTCGGGCTGCCGCTGCTGCGGCCGATCATCGTCGTCGCGGTGCTGCTGCGCAGCGTCGACCTGATCCGGTTCTTCGACACCATCTACGTGATGACCCAGGGTGGTCCGGTGGATTCGTCCACGACGCTGAACATCTACGGCTACCGCGCCGGATTCACCAACCTGGACATGAGCTACGCCGCCACCCTGCAGATCACCCTGCTGGTGCTGGTGGTCGTCATCGCCGGCGCGATCACCTGGCTGCGAAGGAGGGCGTCGGTTGAATAGCAAGCGCCTCGCCGGTGTCTACACCGGCTACGTCGTGGCCGCCGTCGTCTTCCTCGGCCCGGTCGTCTTCATGCTCGTGTCGAGCCTGCACCGCAATATCGACATCAACGCGCTGCCGCCGCACTGGCAGGCGCCGCTGACGCTGTCGAACTACCGGGAGCTGTTCACCAAACTTCCGTTCGGCCGTTACATCATGAACAGCTTCATCGTGTCCGGCGGGGCCACCGTGCTCGGGCTCGCGATCGGCACCCCGGCGGCGTATGTGCTCGCCCGGCTGCAGCTGCGGTCATTCGCGTTCTTCACGCTGCTCGCGCGGATGGCGCCCGGTGTCCTTTTCATCATCCCGTTGTATCTGCTGAGCGTCTCGGCGGGAGCGCCCGGAAACAATCTGGTCAACTACGCCTTCCTGATCTTCGCGCACCTGATCATCACGCTGCCGCTGACGATCTGGCTGATGCTGCCGTACTTCGAGGAGATTCCCGGGGCGATCGAGGAGGCCGCCGTCATCGACGGCGCCGCGACGTGGAGCCGGTTCTGGCGGGTCGCGCTGCCGATCGTGCGTGGCGGCACCGCCGTCGCCGTCGTGATCAGCTTCATCTTCTCCTGGAACTACTTCCTGTTCACCCTGGCACTGTCCAACAACAACACCGTGACGCTGCCGGTCATCGCGTTCAACTTCATCGGGCAGGGAACCGCGAACTACGGCGGGCTGATGGCCGCCGCCACGATGATCTCGCTGCCGGCCTTCGTGCTCGCCCTGTTCGCGCAGAAGCTCCTCGTTCGCGGCCTCGCCGCCGGAGCGGTGAAATGAGCGCGGCGCAGGGCGCGATGGCGACGTTCGAGGGCGGCGGGGTCATCACGATCGGCTCGGCCCCGATCGGCGCCCGGCCGCCGGAGCTCGTGCGGATCGCGGTCGAGCTGTGCGCGCTGTGCGGCTCGGACAAGCGGCTGCTGCGGGCCGGCGCCGCGATCACCCCGGGGCACGAGATCGCCGGCACCGTGCTGGAGCTGCCCGAGCAGTCCGCCGGCCTGCACGTCGGTCAGCGGGTGCTCGTCTACATCCCGCTCTACTGCGGGGAGTGCGAGCTGTGCGCCGCCGGGCAGACCAACCGGTGTCTGACGTTTCCGCCGCTGGTGGGCTGGCAGCGCCCCGGCGGATTCGGCACGATCCTGGACCTGCCGGCGCGCAACCTGATCGCCGTACCGCAGGACATCGATCCGGTCGTGTCGTTGCTCGCCCTGGACACGATCGGGACCGCCGCGCACGGCGTCGGAATGTGCGAGCGGGCACTCGGCGGGACGCCGGAGCGCGCCGCGGTGGTCGGCTGCGGGCCGCTCGGACTCGGCGCGATCGCCGTCCTGCGCGATCACGGGGCCACCGTGGTCGCCAGCGATCCGGCGCCGGCCCGGCGCGCCGTCGGCGGGGCATTGGGCGCCGTGGTCGCCGCACCGGCGGAGGCGATCCGGGGGACCGACGCCGCCGGCGTCCTGCCCGCGCGTGGCTTCCCGCTGGTCGTCGAGGCATCCGGCTCGACCGCCGGGCGCGAGTCGGCGCAGTGGCTGGTGCGCCCGGGCGGGGCCGTGCTGCTGCTCGGCGAGAGCGACGAGCCGGTCACCTTCCCGGCCACGCCGCGCTGGCGGCGTACCGACGTCTACACCGTCCGCTCGTTCTACTTCCCGCTCACCGAGGTCGCCGGCAACTTCGCCCTGCTGCGGCGCATCGGGCCGCGGCTGGCCGCCAGCATGTGCACGCTGCACGACCTATCCGATCTGCAGTCGACGTTCGAACGTTTTGTTGCCGGCGAGCTGGTGAAACCGGTGATCGCCCTGCAGCGGTGAGCCTGCCGTCGAGCCCGGGGCGGCCCACAGATGGACAATCCAATCGAGAGGATCAGGACCGACATGCCCGCACCGCTATGCATCCTGGCCGTCGACCAGCGTGGCTGGCTGACCGACGCGCTCTACGGCGCCGGAACGGTCCCCGACGCCGGGCAGCTCGCGACGGTTGCGGCGATCAAGGCCCTGGTGGCCGAGGGGGCCGCGCGAGCCGCCGAACGAGGCGCGCCGGGACAACCGGGCGTCCTGGTCGACGAGCTCTACGGCGCCGGCGCCGCACGGCTGGTTCTGCAGCGCGGTCTCGCCCTTGCGATGCCGGTGGAGCGGGCGAATCAGACCGTCCTGGTCCCGGAGTACGCCGACTGGCCGGCGCACCTGGATCGGTTCGAGCCGGTGCTCGCGAAGGTGCTGATCTGGCACAACGTCGATGGCGACCGCGAGCTGCTCGACGCGCAGCTGCAAGCGCTGGCAGGACTCGCCGCGGCGCTCACCGGGCGCGGCCGGGAACTGATGCTGGAGATCCTGGTGACCCCGAGCCCGGAGCAGCTCGCCCAGGTCGGCGGCGACCGGGACCGCTTCGATCGGGAGCTGCTGCCCGACCTCACGATGGCCGCCGTCGACGAGGTGCATGCCGCCGGCGCGCGCGTGCACTACTGGAAGCTCGAGGGTATGCCCGAGGTAGCGACGTTCACGGCGCTGCGGGAGCGGTGCGAGAAGGCCGGGCCCACGACCTGCCTCGTGCTCGGCCGCAATGCTCCGCAACCGCAGGTCGATCGGTGGCTCACCGATGCCGCATCCGCCGGATACGGCGGCTTCGCGATCGGCCGCTCGGTGTGGTGGAACGCCGTACGGGCATGGACCGACGGCGGTCTGGACCGGGACGCCGCCGCCCAGCAGATCGCCGACGGTTACCGTCACGTGTGTGACGTCTTCACCAGCGCAGGGGCCCGATGACACCTACTGATTCCGCGATCGGAGCTGATACCGCCGCCGCCGGTGCCGGCGCCGCCGGAGCCGATCCGGCACGAGCCGGGCGCCGGTCGGCCGCGTGGTTCGGCGCGACCGGCAAGCTCGGCTTCGTGCACCGCTCCAAGATGCACGCCGAGGGCCTGTCCGACGCGGCGTTCGACGGCCGCCCCGTCATCGGGATCGCCAACAGCTGGAGCGAGCTCACGCCGTGCAATTTCCATCTGCGCGAGCTCGCGCAGGCGGTGCGGCGCGGGATCCTGATGGCCGGCGGACTACCGCTGGAATTCCCCGTCATGTCGATGGGCGAGACGCTGATGCGGCCCACGACGATGCTCTACCGCAACATGCTCGCGATGGAGACCGAGGAGACGCTGCGGTCCAATCCGCTGGACGCGGTCGTGCTGCTGACCGGCTGCGACAAGACCACGCCGGGAATGCTGATGGGCGCGGCGAGTGTCGACCTGCCGACGATCCTGCTGTCGGGCGGGCCGATGCTCAACGGCAAGTTCCGCGGCCGCGACATCGGATCCGGCACGCACGTCTGGAAACTGTCCGAGGAGGTGCGCGCCGGGCACCTCTCCGAATGCGCGTTCCGCGCCGCGGAGCCGGGCATCGCGCGCAGCCGCGGGCATTGCATGACGATGGGCACCGCGTCCACGATGGCGTGCCTCACCGAGATCCTGGGCATGCAGCTGCCGGGCTCTGCGGCGCTGCCCGCGCCGGATACCCGCCGGGAGACCATCGCCGAGCTCGCCGGGCGCCGGATCGTGGCGATGGCCGACAGCGGGCCCCGACCCTCGGACCTGCTGACCCGGAAGGCATTCGAGAACGCGGTCCGCGCCAACGCCGCGCTCGGCGGCTCGACCAACGCGGTGCTGCACCTGCTCGCGCTGGCCGGCCGGGTCGGCGTCGACCTCACCATCGACGACATCGACACCCTGCCGCGCGACGTGCCTACGCTCATCGACCTGTTGCCGATCGGGCGGTTCCTGATGGAGGAATTCGCCTACGCCGGAGGCGTTCCCGCGCTGGTGCGGGTGATGGGCGGCTTGCTGCACGACGACGTACCAACGGTCACCGGGCGCACGCTCGGGCAGGAGTCAGCCGATGCCGAGTGCTTCGACGAGGAGGTCATCCGGCCGCTGGCCAGTCCGGTCCAGCCGGCCGGCAGCGGGATCGCCGTGCTGCGCGGCAATCTGGCGCCCGGCGGTGCGATCATCAAGCAGGCGGCGGCGTCGCCGGCGCTGCGGCGGCACGCCGGGCGGGCGCTCGTCTTCGACACCTACGAGGAATACCAGCAGGTCGTAGAGTCGCCCGACCTGCCCTGTGACCGGACGACGGTGCTGATCGTGCGCGGCGCCGGCCCGGTCGGCTATCCGGGCATGCCCGAAATCGGCAACCTCGCGGTTCCGGCGCGCGTGCTGCGCGAGGGCGACGACGACATCGTGCGGATCAGCGACGGCCGGATGAGCGGGACGGCGTACGGCACCGTCGTGCTGCACGTGACGCCGGAGTCGGCGACCGGCGGGCCGCTCGCCTTGGTGCGCACCGGCGACGAGGTCACGCTCGACGTCGCCGGCCGGTCGCTGTCGATGGCCGTGCCGGAGGACGAACTGACCCGGCGGCGCGGCGAGTGGACGGCGCCGGAGCGGGCCAGCGAACGCGGCTGGGCGCGGCTGTACGTCGACCACGTGCTGCAGGCCGACCGCGGCGTCGACCTGGACTTCCTGGCCGGCGGGTCCGGTCACGCGGTGCCCCGGCCGTCGTTCTGACGGCCGCGGTCCAGGAAGTACCGTGCAGCCGGGGGAGAACGCCGTCTCCTCGGCGAACGTGCGGTTCGTGGACGCGACCCGCCGTAGAACCGTCGTCCAACCGCATGGTCGGCGCCGTTAGGTGTCGCGCGGACAGCGATCGGCGCCGCCAGGTGTCCCCCGGCGAGCGGTCGGCGCCGTTAGGTGTCGCGCGGACAGCGATCGGCGCCGAGCCGGTCCAGGGCCTCGACCAGCCGATCCCAGAAGGCGTCGGCGTCGATGTGGGTCGCGACCTTGGTGCGCAACGGTTGGCCGAGTACGCCGCGGAAATCGGTCACCGTCATGCCCGCCGTGTGCCGGCCCTGCGTCTCGACGACGACGTAGGCGTCCTGGGTGGTGATCAGGTCCGGGTCGACGACGTGCGCCACCGCGCACGGGTCGTGCACCGGGGGAGCGTCCAGGCCGTGGGTGACCCGGTAGGCATCGCCGTAGGACGTGAGGATCGCCTCGACGAAGCGCGAGACGGGTGTTCGCAGCGCCCGGATGCGGTCGATCACCTCCGTCGTGGCGCGCGCCTGGTGGGTGGGGTCGAGGCCGACCATGGTCACCTGCCAGTCCGCGTCGAAGACCGCGGCCGCCGCCTCAGGATCGAACGCGATGTTGAATTCCGCTGCCGGGGTGCGGTTTCCGCGGGTGTAGGCGCCGCCCATCAGGACCACCTCGCGGACCGCGTCGACGATGCGGGGCTCGCGGCGCATGGCCACGGCGATATTGGTGAGCGGACCCGTCGGCACCAGGGTGAGCTCGCCGGGGCGTCGCATGACCTGCTCGATGATCAGGTCGACGGCATGCCGGTCATCGAGCGGCACGGTCGGGGTGATCGGCGCCGGCCCGTCCAGGCCGGTTTCGCCGTGGATGTCGGCCGCCACCATGAGGGGGCGGACCAGCGGCCGGTCGCAGCCGGCCGCAACCGGCACGTCGCTCACGCCGGCCACGGTGCACACCCAGCGGGCGTTGTGCGTAGTCTTGTCCAGGGTCTGGTTGCCGGCGACGGTCGTGATCGCGGTGAGCCGCACCTGCGGTGATCCGAGGGCGAACAGGATCGCGATCGCGTCGTCGTGGCCGGGATCGCAGTCGATCAGAATCGGACGTGACACGCTGACCTTCACTCGTCGTGACCGGGCTCACGGCGGGGCGGCGTGAGCGTCGCACTGCTCGCAATGGTTCCGGAGGCCAGGCTAGCGGCGACCGGCGCGCCGGTAGACTCCGGGCAGCGGTCCACCCGCCGCACACGGCCGATGCGACCGATGACATGGCCGTCCACCACGTGAACCGAGCCGCCGAGGACCCCGCGTGACTTCTGCGTCCGACCGCCCTGTTGTGCTCATCGCCGACAAGCTCGCGCAAGCCGCGATCGACGTGCTGGGAGGCGACTTCGACGTCCGCTCGGTCGACGGCACCGACCGGCCCGCGCTGCTCGCCGCGATCGCCGACGTCGATGCCGTCGTCGTGCGCAGCGCGACCACGATCGATGCCGAGGCGCTCGTCGCCGCCCCGCGGCTGCGGGTCGTGGCCCGGGCCGGCATCGGCCTGGACAACGTCGACGTCCCGACCGCCACCACGCGCGGCGTACTCGTCGTCAACGCGCCGACCTCCAACATCATCAGTGCCGCCGAGCATGCGATCGCGCTGCTGCTCGCCGTCGCCCGCAACGTCCCCGCGGCCGACGTATCGCTGAAATCCGGGCAGTGGAAGCGCTCGTCGTTCACCGGTGTGGAGCTTGCCGGCAAGACGGTCGGCATCGTGGGCCTCGGCCGCATCGGGGTCCTGGTCGCGCAGCGGCTGCAGGGCTTCGGCGTCCGGCTGATCGCCTACGACCCGTACGTCACGGCGGCGCGGGCGGCGCAGGTGGGCGTCGAATTGCTCTCGCTCGCCGACCTGCTCGCGGCGAGTGACTTCGTCACGATCCACCTGCCGAAGACGCCGGAAACCGTCGGGCTGATCGGCGCTGCGGAGCTTGCCGGCACGAAGCGGGGCGTCCGGATCATCAACGCCGCGCGTGGCGGTCTGGTCGACGAGGCCGCGCTGGCTGAGGCGATTTCGGCCGGGCAGGTGGGTGGCGCCGGCATCGACGTCTTCGCCATCGAGCCGTGCACCGCCAGCCCGCTCTTCGCGCTGCCCGGGGTGGTCGTCACGCCGCACCTCGGCGCCTCCACGGCGGAGGCGCAGGACAAGGCGGGCATTGCGGTGGCGCGGTCGATTCGTCTTGCCCTGCAGGGAGAATTCGTGCCGGACGCCGTCAACGTGCAGGCCGGCGGGCCGGTCGCGGAGGAGATCCGGCCGGCCCTGCCGCTGGCGGAGAAGCTGGGCCGGGTCTTCACCGCGCTGGCCGGCGACATCGCCGCCAGCGTGAGCGTCGAGGTGCGCGGCGAGGTCGCCGCGCTCGACGTCCGCGTGCTGCAACTCGGCGCGCTGAAGGGGATCTTCGACGCGATCGTCGAGGAGCCGGTGACCTTCGTCAACGCCCCGCTGCTCGCCAAGGAACGCGGTCTGGACGTCGGCCTGGCGACGTACGCCGAGAGCGAGGACTACCGCAGCCTGGTCACCGTGCGGGGCGTCCTGCCCGACGGCACGCCGGTCAGCGTGTCCGGCACGCTCTACGGCCCGAAGCAGATCGAGAAGATCACCGAGGTGAGCGGCTACGACGTCGACCTGCGCGCCGATGGCCACCTGGTCTTCTTCCGCTACCGCGACCGGCCCGGCGTCGTCGGCACCATCGGCGCCGACCTCGGCGCTGCCGACATCAACATCCTCGGAGCGCAGGTCAGCCGGGCGCGCGGGGGCGAGGCGCTGATGGCGTTGGAGGTCGAGTCGGCGCTGCCCGCCGATCTGCTGGGCCGGATCAGCGAAGCGATCGGCGCGACGTACGCCTGGACGGTCCATGTCGACGGCGAGCGGTGAGCCTGGCATGAGGATCGCGGTCATCCCCGGCGACGGCATCGGTCCTGAGGTCATCGCCGAGGGTCTTGCCGTGCTGCGCGCGGTCATCCCGGACGTGCAGACGACCGACTACGACCTCGGCGCCACCCGGTGGCACCGTACCGGTGAGACGCTGCCGGACGCCGTGCTGGGCGAACTCGCCGGCTACGACGCCATCCTGCTCGGCGCGGTCGGCGACCCCGGGGTGCCGAGCGGTGTCCTCGAGCGTGGCCTGTTGCTCAGGCTGCGGTTCGCCTTCGACCACCACGTCAACCTGCGGCCGGTCCGGCTCTTCCGCGGGGTGTCCTCACCCCTGACCGCGGCGACCGACGCTGCCGGCGTTCCGCGCATCGACATGGTGGTCGTGCGGGAGGGCACGGAGGGCCCGTACGTCGGCGCCGGCGGCTCGCTGCGCCTCGGAACGCCGCACGAGGTCGCCACCGAGGTGAGCGTCAATACGGCGTACGGCGTGGAGCGCGTGGTCCGGGATGCCTTCGGCCGCGCGGCGGCACGACGCGGGCAGCTGACCGTCGTCCACAAGTCCAACGTGATGGTGCACGCCGGCGGGCTGTGGCGGCGGGTGGCCGAGGAGGTGGCGGCGGAATTCCCCGGCGTAGCTGTGGAGTACCAGCACGCAGATGCCGCTTCGATGTATTTCGTCACCGACCCGGGGCGATTCGACGTCGTCGTGACCGACAACCTCTTCGGCGACATCCTCACCGACCTCGGCGCCGCGATCGCCGGCGGGATCGGCCTGGCGGCGAGCGGCAACCTCGACGTCAGCCGGGCGCATCCGTCGATGTTCGAGCCGGTGCACGGCAGCGCCCCGGATATCGCCGGTCGCGGGCTCGCGGATCCGACCGCGACGGTGCTCTCGGTCGCACTACTGCTCGACCACCTCGGTTACGCGGCCGAGGCGCGGCGGGTGGAGGCGGCGGTGGAATTCGACCTGGCCCAGCGCGCCGGACCGTCCAGCACGCGACAGATCGGCGAGCGCCTGATCGCGCTCGCCGCCCGGTGAGCAGCGCATCGGGCTGCCGGGGCGGGTCGTCCCGCCGAGCGGCGGTAGGCCACGCACCGGCCGTGTGATGCAATGCAGGGAGCGGCCCGGCATCGCTGCAGGCAGGCCGCACGACCGGTAAGGAGCCGACGGTGCCCATCACGCCCACCTCGAAGATCTGGATGAACGGTGACTTCGTCGCGTGGGACGACGCCACAGTACACATCCTGAACCCCACCCTGCACTACGGCTGGGGAGTATTCGAGGGCATCCGGGCGTACGAAACCGACCGTGGGCCGGCGATCTTCCGGCTCACCGACCACATCGCGCGGCTCTACCGCTCCGCGAAGATCTACCTGATGGAGCCGGCGTTCACCGCCGAGCAGATCGTCGCGGCCACGCTGCGGACGGTGCGCATCAACGACGTGCCGAGCTGCTACATCCGCCCGCTGATGTACCTCGGCTACGGCGAGATGGGCCTGAATCTGCTGCCCAGCAAGACCGAGATCTCCATTGCCGTTTGGCCGTGGGGTTCGTACCGCGGCGATGAGGCGATGGAGACGGGCTGCCGGGCCGCGACGTCGAGCTGGCAGCACATCAACGCCAACTCCATCCCGCCGACGGGCAAGGGCACCGGGCAGTACCTGAACTCCTCGCTGGCCAAGGTGTCCGCGCTCAAGGCCGGTTACGACGAGGCGATCCTGCTCAACCCGGCCGGCAACGTCGTGCAGGGGACCGGGGAGAACATCTTCGTCGTCAACGGCCGCACCCTGATCACGCCGCCGACCCAGGACGGCCTGCTCGCCGGCATCACCCGAGACTCGGTCACGAAGATCGCGGGCGACCTCGGATCCGACGTGGTCGAGTCGAGCCTGGTGCGGACTGACCTCTACCACGCCGACGAGGCGTTCTTCACCGGTACGGCGGCGGAGATCGTGCCGATCGCCTCGGTGGACGATCGCGCCGTCGGTGCCGGCAAGCCCGGCCCGGTCACCCGGGAGATCATGGAGATCTTCACCGCCGCCACCCACGGGCAGGCCGATCGCTACAAATCGTGGAACGAGTACGTCCGCGACTGAGCCAGTCCTCGATACGCGACGCGCGACGGCTGTCGACGCCGCCGCGTGCGTGGACATCGTCGCGACTCTGCCCGACTACTTCACCGATGACGTTGTCGACGCGGTACGGGTCGACCTTGCGGCGCACGCCGCCTGGATCGTGCTGGACGCCGACGGCGGCGCGATCGGTTTCGTGGTGGTCGACCGGCGCTCGCGACAGGCTGCCGAGGTGCTCTGGATCACCGTGCGACCCCGGTGGCGGGGACGGGGCGCGGGCACCGCGCTGCTGAACCGTGCGTTGGCCGATCTCGGCGACGATGGCGTCCGGATCGTCGAGGCGAAAACCCTCGATCCGGCTGCGGGCCACCAACCGTACCGAGCTACTCATGCATTCTGGGATCGGCGTGGTTTCGTCCACATCGACACCATCGAGCCATTTCCTGGCTGGCAGCCGGGAAACCCGGCGGCGATCTACGTCGCGGCCCTCGCGCCGACGCGATGACTTCAGTACGGTTCGCGGTGTCCGACACATCTCGAGGACGGCCCCGGTGTGCCGCCAAGCACCGCCCCGATGCGATGGAGAGTGGCAGTCCCGCGACGTAGGTGAGCGCGCCGCGCGCTCGCAGCCCGTCCGAGCTGAAAGGTCAGCGCCGGCGGCGACCGCATTCGTGCTGGGATCACCTGATCGCGGCGCCGTTGTGGCCGATGCACGGCGCGAATCTCGGGACCTTGCTGCGCACGTGCGACGCCGTCGGCGCATGCCTGGCGGTGCCCCGACTGCCGTGGGTCCCGGAGGCGCTGGCGCGCGGCAATACGTTGCGTCGGCGACCTGCGTGCATTGGCTCGGACGGGATGTGACCGGGTGGTTGGAGCGCCAGCGGGTGGCCGGTAGTCGCATTGTCGGCGTCGAACTGGCCGACGAAGCGGTCCGGCTGGCCGACCTGCCGCCCGCGCGTGGGCGCACGGTCGTCGTACTGGGCCACGAACAGTCCGGCATTCCGCCCGACGGCATGGCCTGCCTGGACATCGCGGTCGAGATACCGATGATCGGCACCGGCGCCAGCCTCAACGTGGCAGTCGCTGGATCCCTTGTGCTGTACCGGCTTGCCGGTCTGACCTAATCGGTATCGGCCCTCGCCGAGGACCTGATTTGCTGTCGGCCCGCGTTGCTCCCGGCTGATGGTCCCAGCCCGGGCACTCCGCGACCTGGACGGATTGACCGAGCTACGCCCGCTGCACAACGACGGCGTACGAACCCACTCCGACGAGGTTGATGCCGTCGACCTGACCGCTGTCCAGGACGAGCGCCGTAATGGAGCCGGACCGCGGGTCGAACTCGACGTCCTTGACCTTGCCCAGCTCGTCGCCCTTGGTCGACAGCACCCGCTTGCCCAGGACGCGGTGGTCCTTGCCGGCGAGCGCTTCGACATCATCGCCGCCGTCGGTGAGCTTCTCGGCCGCTGCGACGGTGACCGCGTCGGCGCCGAATCCGATGATGTCCGACCAGCGCAGCGTGCTTCCCTCGCCGGTCTTCTTCAGCTCGACGGCGAATATCGATCGGCTCTTGGGATCGACGATGAATTCGTCCACCTTGCCGACAGTCTCGGCGGTGCAGGTGCTCACGACCTTGCGGCCGGAGGCGTCGGAGAACCGCATCACGCGGTCCCCGCCAGCTGGGCGCGGAAGGCATCAACCGACGCGCCGAAGCCGGCCATATCCTGCCCGACGAAATCCTTGGCGCTCGCGGGCACCATCAGATGCTCACCGGAGGCGGCGATCGTATCGGGTAGCGGGATCAACAGTTTCGTTCCCTTGGTGCCGAGGGCCTCGGACGCCTCGATCTCGTAGCCGACGACGTCGCACTGCCCGCCGATCGTTCCCTCGACCTCGATGATGACGTCGGCGACGGTGCCCAGCTCGACCCCGGAGTCGGTGAGCACCTGGGAGCCGAGAATGTCACCGCCTGATCCGCCGGCTGAGGCTGATGCGTCGAGCACCGTCTGGGTGGGCTCGAGCATGTCCTCGTTGCGGATCATCACCGCATCAGCGCCCAGCGCCGCAACCGATGACCATGCCAGCGCCTGCTTCGACGGGCCGGAGAAGAGCCCTCGACCGGCGAGGGTGAAGCCGCCGACCGAGCCGCCGCCGGCGGAATAGATGATGTCGCGGATCTGCGCGACGTCCTCGCCGTCCATCGTGACCACCGGGCGTTTGGCGATCTCGGACGTGCGCATCAACCTGCTCATGCCGCCTCCGCGCAGGCGAGTGCGTCGGCGGTGCTCATGCCCCGCCTCCCCGGCGGCGCGTCCTGGCCGAACCGGCCGGGTCGACGATGACCCCGCCGCGGCGGCGCCGGGCCTGCAGGGCGAGCACGCCGCCGAGGACGACCGCTATCACCACCACGACCACGATCAACCAGCCCCACCACTGCATGACACACCTCCGCGGCTCCGAGCCCGATGCGGGCAGTCGCTGGCAGCCGAACCGTCGACCTACCAAAGCTACCGCGTGCAGCGGCCACCCCGCTGATGCGTGCCGGTGCCCGGAAACTCGGCTGACGGCGGCGTCCTGGTCGGGCACCATCGGTCGGCATGTCGCGCCATTGGCCACTCGCCGGATTACGTGTCAGGACGTCGATGCTCGAGCTGCGCTGGCCGTCGCAGGATGACATCGACGCACTCGTCGACCTCGCGGTCGACGGCGTACACGATCCGGCGTACATGCCGTTCGCGCATCCCTGGACCGACGCGCCGGCCGACGAGCTGCCATGGCGCTCGGTTCAGTACTACTGGGGGGTATGGGGGTCCTGGACACCCGAGCGGTGGCGGCTGGATCTGGTGACTGTGCGGGATGGAGTCGTCGTGGGCACGCAGGGAGTGGCCGGCGAGCAGTTCGCCATCCGCCGGGAGGGTCACACCGGATCGTGGGTCGGCTGCCGCTATCAACGGCAGGGGATCGGCGCGGAGATGCGCGCCGCCGTGCTGCAGCTGCTCTTTGAGGGGCTGGCCGCGCAGTGGGCGATCTCCGACGCGTTCGAGGACAATGCCGCGTCGCTCGG
>JBPCOR010000019.1:0-13864 GCA_051000035.1 Mycobacteriales bacterium
GTCTCAGTTGCCGCTCCCCCCCGGCGGCCCGGCCGCGACTCCGGTGCGCGCGGCCGTCCGGGCGGCAATCGCCGACGATCTCGATACGCCACAGGCGTTGCGGACGGGCGACGCCTGGGCGGCGGCAGCCGGCCGCGGAGCGGGCAACGGTTCGGGACCCGGAGATGCAGGTCCCGACGAGGCGGCCGCGCCCGGCGAGGTGCGCGATCTGGTCGACGCGCTGTTGGGAGTCACGCTCGGCGAAGCCGGTCCGTAGCGGTGTCGGGCCCGCCGCGAAGTCCTCGGCTGGTCGGTCGTCAGCGAGATTCGGGCCCGGACGAGCCTGGACCGCCGGTGTTTCGACGCTTGAGGTAACGCTCGAATTCGCGGGCAATGGACTCGCCGCTGGCGTGCGCGAGGTCCGCCTCGCCGGCCCGCTCCTCCAGCCGCCGCACGTATTCCTGCACCTCGTCGTCCTCACCGGCCATGTCATCGACCGTCCGTTGCCAGTCCGCGGCCTGCTCGGGCAGCGCGCCGAGCGGTACCGGGATGTCGATGGCCTCCTCGACGCGCTGCAGCAGCGCCATCGTCGCCTTCGGGTGCGGGGCCTGCGAGATGTAGTGCGGCACCGCGGCCCAGAACGTGATCGAGGGCAGACCGGCCTGCACCGCGGCGTCCTGCAGCGCGCCGACGATGCCCGTGGGCCCCTCGTAGCGGGACTGCTCCAGCCCGAACCGCTGGGCCGAGGCGGCGTCGTACGCCGTGCCGGATACGGGCACCGGGCGGGTATGCGGCGAATCGGCCAGCAGGGCGCCGAGCAGCACGACGCTGTCGACCTCCAGCTGGGTCCAGACCGCGAGGAGCTCCTCGCAGAACCCGCGCCAGCGCATGTTGGGCTCGATCCCACGGAGCACCAAGACGTCGCGCCGCGCGTCCGGCGGACGGCACACCGACATGCGCGTGGTTGGCCAGGACAACCGGCGTGGGACGCCGTCGACCAGCGACACGGTCGGCCGGTTGACCTGGAAGTCGTAGTAGTCGTCCGGGTCGATCGCGAGCAGCGGCTTCGCGTCCCAGATCAGCTCCAGGTGCTCGACCGCGGCGGTCGCCGCGTCGCCGGCGTCGTTCCAGCCCTCGAACGCCGCCACCACGACGGGGGAGGTCAGGGACGGCAGCACGTCGGGCTCTGTCACGTCGGGCTCTGTCACAGGTCCACACTACGGCGAAGCCGTCAGGACCACCCTACGGCGGATCTGTCACACGCCCACCCTGCAGCGGAGGCAGGCGGGACGGCTCGGCGCCGGTATCCTCACCCGTATGGTGGATTCCCCGGTGCTTGCTGCCCTGTCCGAACGAGTGGTCGTCGTCGAGGGCGCGATGGGCACCATGCTGCAGGCGGCCGACCTGACCCTCGATGACTTCCAGGATCTCGAGGGCTGCAACGAGATCCTCAACGTCAGCCGCCCGGACGTCGTCCGCGGCATCCACGAGGACTACCTCGCCGCCGGCTGCGACGCGGTGGAGACCAATACGTTCGGGGCGAATCTCGCCAACCTCGGCGAGTACGGCATCGGCGACCGCATCCACGAGCTGGCCGAGGCCGGGGCCCGGATTGCGGCCGAGGTGGCGCGGGACGTATCGACCCCGGACCATCCGCGGTGGGTCATCGGGTCGGTCGGCCCGGGCACCAAGCTCCCGTCGCTCGGGCACCTGCCCTACCACGTGCTGCGCGATTCCTACCTCGCCGAGGTCGAGGGCCTGCTCGCGGGCGGGGTGGACGCCGTCGTCGTCGAGACCTGTCAGGACCTGCTGCAGGCCAAGGCCGCGATCATCGGCGCCCACCGCGCGATGGGGAGCGCCGGGCGGCGGGTGCCGCTCTTCGTCGATGTCACCGTCGAGACCACCGGCACGATGCTGCTCGGCACCGAGATCGGCGCCGCGATGGCCGCCCTGGTACCCCTCGGCATCGACTCTCTCGGCCTGAACTGCGCGACCGGGCCGGCCGAGATGAGCGAGCACCTGCGGCAGCTGTCCAAGCGGTCCACGGTGCACGTGTCGGTCATGCCCAACGCCGGCCTGCCCGAACTCGGCCCGCACGGCGCGACGTATCCGCTGACACCGCAGCAGCTGGCGCGCGCGCTGTCGACCTTCGTCACCGACTACGGCGCGTCTCTGGTCGGCGGCTGCTGTGGTACGACGCCCGAGCACATGCGCCAGGTGGTCGAGGCCGTCCGGGACCTGACCCCGACCCGGCGCCGCCCGCATCCGGAGGTCGCTGTGGCGTCGCTGTATCAGACGGTGGCGCTGCGCCAGGACAGCAGCGTGCTGATGATCGGCGAGCGCACCAACGCCAACGGGTCCAAGGCGTTCCGCGACGCCTTGATCGAGCGCCTGTTCGACGACTGCGTGGAGACCGCGCGCGCCCAGACCCGCGACGGGTCGCACCTGCTCGACGTCTGTGTCGACTACGTCGGCCGCGACGGTGTCGCCGACATGCGCGAGATCGCCGGCCGGTTCGGGACCGCGTCGACGCTGCCGCTGGTGCTGGACTCCACCGAGCCGCCCGTCATCGAGGCGGGGCTGGAGCGACTCGGCGGCCGCAGCGTCATCAACTCGGTGAATTTCGAGGACGGCGACGGGCCGGAGAGCCGGTTCGCGCGGGTGATGCCGATCATCCGCGAGCACGGCGCCGCGGTCATCGCGCTGACCATCGATGAGGAGGGCCAGGCTCGTACCGCGGAGAAGAAGGCCGACATCGCCCACCGGCTGATCACCACGCTGACGCAGGGCTGGGGGATGGCCGAGAGCGACATACTCGTCGACTGCCTGACCTTCACCCTCGGCACCGGGCAGGAGGAGAGTCGACGCGACGGTCTGGAGACGATCGAGGGCATCCGCCGGATCAAGACGGCCCACCCCGACGTGCACACCGTGCTCGGCCTGTCCAACATCTCCTTCGGTCTGAAACCCGCATCGCGGCAGGTGCTCAACTCGGTCTTCCTGCATGAGTGTGAGCAGGCCGGGCTGGATGCCGCGCTCGTGCACGTCGCGAAGATCCTGCCGATCGCGCGTATCCCCGACGAGCAGCGCGAGGTCACACTCGATCTGATCTATGACCGGCGGCGGGAGGGCTACGACCCGCTGACGGTGTTCATGACGCTCTTCGAAAACGTCAGCGCGCAGTCCTCGGCGGCCTCCCGCGCGGCCGAGCTGGCGGCCCTCCCACTCTCCGAACGGCTCGAGCGGCGCATCGTCGACGGCGAGCGGTCCGGCCTGGAGGCCGATCTGACGGCCGCGATGCAGCGCCGACCACCGCTGGAGATCATCAACGACACGCTGCTGTCGGGCATGAAGGTCGTCGGGGAGCTCTTCGGCAAGGGCGAGATGCAGCTGCCGTTCGTGCTGCAGTCGGCCGAGGTGATGAAGTCGGCTGTCGCCTACCTCGAGCCGCACATGGACAAGGCCGACGACGCCGGCAAGGGCACCATCGTGCTGGCAACCGTCAAGGGCGACGTGCACGACATCGGCAAGAACCTCGTCGACATCATCCTGTCCAACAACGGCTACACCGTCGTCAACCTCGGCATCAAACAGCCGGTGTCGGCCATCCTGGACGCCGCGACCGAGCACAAGGCCGATGCCATCGGCATGTCCGGACTGCTGGTGAAGTCCACCGTCGTGATGCGGGAGAACCTCGAGGAGATCAACTCCCGGGGGCTCGCCGACCGCTGGCCGGTACTGCTCGGCGGCGCCGCCCTGACCCGTGGATACGTCGAGCAGGACCTCGCCGACATGTTCCCCGGCGAGGTTCGCTACGCCCGCGATGCGTTCGAGGGCCTGCGGCTGATGGACGCGCTGATGGCGGTACGTCGCGGCGCGGTGCCACCCGGCGCGCGGCCCGACGGGCCCGACGACACCAAAGCCCTCAACGACAAGGCCGCCGAGCGCCGGGTCCGGCGGGAGAGGTCGCAGCGGATCGCCGCCCAGCGACGCGCGGCGCAGGAGTCCGAGCTGGTCGACCTGCCGGACCGTTCCGACGTCAAGATCGACGTGCCCGTCCCGGTCCCGCCGTTCTGGGGATCGCGGGTGGTCAAGGGCCTGGCCCTCGCAGACGATGCAGCGCTGCTCGACGAGCGGGCGACCTTCATGGGCCAGTGGGGGCTGCGTGGCGGTCGTGGCGGCAACGGACCCACCTACGAGGAGCTGGTGGAGACCGATGGCCGCCCGCGACTGCGGTACTGGCTGGACCGGCTCAAGGCCGACAACGTCATCGAGGCCGGCATCGTCTACGGCTACTTCCCGTGCGTCGCCGAGGGCGACGATCTGGTGGTGCTCACCGACGACTCGACCGATGGTGCCGCCGGCGAACGCTGCCGCTTCACCTTCCCCCGGCAGCGCCGGGAGCGCCGGTTGTGCCTCGCCGACTTCTTCCGCCCCCGCGACTCCGGCGATATCGACGTGGTGGCGTTCACCGTCGTCACCGTGGGTCGCCGCATCAGCGACTTCGCCAACACGCTCTTTCAGGCCGACTCCTACCGTGACTACCTGGAGGTGCACGGCCTGTCCGTGCAGCTCACCGAGGCAATGGCCGAGTACTGGCACCGGCGTATCCGCGAGGAGCTGACCTTCAGCGACGGTCGCCCGGTCGCCGCCGAGGACCCGGCGGACGTGGAGGCGTATTTCAAGCTCGGCTATCGCGGTGCCCGCTTCTCACTCGGTTACGGCGCCTGCCCGGACCTGGAGGACCGGGCGAAGATCGTCGACCTGCTCGACCCGTCGCGCATCGGCGTGGAGCTGTCCGAGGAGTTCCAGCTGCACCCGGAGCAGTCGACCGACGCGATCGTCTTGCACCACCCCGAGGCGAAGTACTTCAACACGTGAGCCCGCCCGCATGAGCGCAGCTCACCGCAGTCCAGGTCACCGCGGCCCAGATCGCGTCGGGCCGCCGTTTGCTGTGCTCTTCGATATGGACGGCACGATCTTCGACTCGGAGAAACTCTGGGACATCAGCCTGGAGGATCTTGCCGCGCATCTCGGCGGGTCGTTGTCGCCGGCGGCGCGGCAGTCGATCGTCGGCATGAGCCTTCGCCGGTCGATCCGCTTGGTGCACGACTATCTCGGCGTCGACGGCGACGCCGACGAGAGTGGGCGTTGGCTGCTCCGGCGTACGAAGGAGCTCTTCGCCGCCGGGATGCCGGCACGACCGGGGGCGCTGGAGCTGCTCGCCGCCGTCCGCCGGGAAGAGATTCCCACCGCCTGCGTCACGTCGACCCACCGCGAGCTGACCGATGTGGCCCTAGCGACGCTGCCGGCCGGGTCCTTCGATGTCACGGTGTGCGGCGACGAGGTCGAGTGCACCAAGCCTGACCCGGAGAGTTACCTCACCGCCGCCGTGCGGCTCGGCATCGACCCGGCAGCGTGTGTCGCGATCGAGGACTCGCCCCCGGGTGTCGACTCCGCGCAGGCTGCGGGCTGCGCGGTGCTCGCCGTGCCGAGCGAGCTGCCCATCGACGCGGGGCCGGGGCGGGTCGTGATCGAGTCGCTGGTCGGGATCACCCCGACGTGGCTTCGGGAGCTTCCGGCACGGATTCGCGAGGGTACGGTGGAGGAGTCCCGCCCCACGCGGGACACAGCGCCTGGTGATCGCACCAGCCGCACAGCGGTCCGGGGCTAGGCCGGAAGTCACCGGTCTGGCGGGCTCGGCCGATCGCCGCCCAGATCGCCTGGACCGTCAGCTCGAAACGCCGCAACTCCTCCTCGTCGGGGGAGTAGGTGAGCGTGTCGCGGTCCTTGAGGTAGATGAGCCTCAGCACCCGCGGGAGCACGCCGCGGCTGCGCCAGAGCACCAGCGCATAGAACTTCATCTGGAACAGCGCCTTCGCCTCGAACGCCGCCCGCGGCGCGCCGCCGGTCTTGTAGTCCACGACCCGGATGTCGCCGCTCGGCGCGACATCGAGCCGGTCGACGTAGCCGCGCAGAAGCAGCCCGTCGTCGAGCTCGGTCTCGACCAGGCACTCCCGCTCGGCCGGCTCCAGCGCCGTCGGGTCCTCGAGCGTGAAATAACCTTCGACCAGCTCGCGGGCGGACGCCAGCCAGGATGACAGCGTCTCGGTGTCAGGAAAGAGGCCGCGGAGCGCGGGCTCGATCTCGAGCAGCCGGCTCCACTGCGGGTCGACGAGCGCGACCGCATGCTCCGGGGTGCGCTGCGCGGCGGGCAGGTCGTACAGGCGCTCCAGCACGGCGTGCACCACGGTGCCCCGGACCGCGTCGGGGCTTGGCTGCTCCGGCAGCCGATCGATGCAGCGGAACCGGTACAGCAGCGGGCAGGTCTTGAAGTCACTCGCCCGCGACGGGGACAGCGACGGGCGGTGCTCGTGCGGTCGATCGGCCGATCCGCGGCCACGCTCCAGCCCGCATGCGGGGTCGGCCGTCGCAGCGGGCTCGGCTGTCCCGGTGTTCCCGCTGATGCCGGCGGGCTCGACGATCCCGGTGGGCTCTGCGGAGAGGACAGTAGCCATGCCGGTGGTCGCGTCGCTGGTCATGACGGGAAGCGTAGGCCGCGGGTACGACACGATGGCTCGCCCGGCCGGCGTCCGATCAGGTCGTTTGTCGATACGGTCGCCCGGCCCGCCGTATTGACAAATGAGCCCTGCCTTGGCGCGCTGCCACCACCCGGAAGTGCCACCTGCCGTCGCGTTGCCGAACGGTCGCGACGCGGCGGGCTACAGGCCCCCCCAGCGGCTGGGCGGCCACAGCCGTACGAATGCGTGCCCGACGATGAGGCTCTGGCTGATCGGGCCGAAGAACCGGCTGTCGTAGGAGTTGCACCGATTGTCGCCCATCACGAACACGTCGCCCGCGGGCACCGTGACCGGCTTGAAATCCCTGGTGCCCTGGCAGGACGGCAGCACGTAAGGCTGTTTCAGCGGCGTGCTGTGGTCGTACATCACGCCACCACGCGCGGACAGGATGTCACCGGGCAGGCCGATGACGCGCTTGATCAGGTCGTCGTCCTCGATCTGCACGTTGGCCGGGCGGCGGAAGACCACGACGTCGCCCCGGTGAATGCCGTGCAGGTCATAGCTGAGCTTGTCGACGAGCACCCGATCGCCGCGCAGCAAGGTGTTGTTCATCGAACCGGACGGGATCCAGAAGCTCTGCACGACGAAGGTCCGCAGGATCACCGCCACGACGATCGCGACCAGGATCAGAATCGGCCACTCGAGGACCCGGCGCCGCCGATCGCGGCGATGGCCGCGCCGGATCGTCGCCCGCGGCCGCCACGTGTCCGTCTCCGCGTCGCCAGCGGGCACCGAAGCGTCGGGATCGAAGCGCTCGCCGGCGCGGTGCCGCGTGACCCCCCGCGGCGCGGTGGCCGCTCCCGGCGATCCGGACGGAGCGTCCGGACCGGAGGTGCTGCCGGACGCCTCACGCATGTGCTCACCGTATGACACGGCCGCCCGGCCGTCTCCCTCGAAAGCCGCACCGGCGCCACCAGCGTCGCGGCCCGTAGCATCGGGCCATGGCGCCGTCCGATTCACCGCCACCGGGGCAGCGCGGGGCGGGGCTTCCCGTCGGCAGGTATTTCGGGGTGCCGGTCTACCTCGCGCCGTCCTGGCTGCTCTTCGCCGGCTACATCGTGCTGCTGTGGTCCCCGGTGGTGCGGGACAACGTGCCCGGCCTGTCGAACGGCCAGTCCTACGCCGTGGCGTTCGGGTTCGCCGTCCTGGTCGCCGTGTCGGTGCTGCTGCACGAGCTCGGTCACTGCGCGGTGAGCGTCGTACTCGGGCTCAGGGTGCGACGGGTGGTGCTGCTCTTCCTCGGTGGCATCTCCGAGATCGAGAACGAGCCGGAGCGCCCCGCGCACGAATATCTGGTCGCCGTCGCCGGCCCGCTCGTGTCGCTGCTCCTCGCCGGGATCGGTGCCGCCGCCTATCCGAGCCTGCCCGAGGGCTCGGTGACGCGCTGGCTGGTCGTTCAGCTGATGCTGTCCAACCTCGGTGTGATGCTCTTCAACATGCTGCCCGGGCTGCCGCTGGACGGCGGGCGGCTGCTCCGCGCCGGCGTCTGGTCGTTGCGGGGGTCGCAGCTCACTGGCACCAAGGCGGCGGCGTGGGGCGGCCGCGCCGTCGCCGTCCTGCTCGTCGGCGGGTCGCTGTACCTGCAGGCGCGGGTCAAGGACGCGGCGATCTCCGGGTTCTTCGTGGCGCTGGTGCTCGCCGCATTCATCTGGATCAACGCCGGGCAGGCGCTGCGGGCGGCGGCGCTGCGGACGTCGCTGCCTCGCCTGCACCTGGCCGACCTGATCCGCCCGATGCTCGCCGTGCCGCGCACCGTGTCGCTCGGTGAGGCCATCCGCCGGGCCCGCGCGAGCGACGCCACGGCGCTCGTCGTCGTTGACGGCGACGGGGCCCCGCTCGCCGTGGTCTCCGAGGCCGCCGTGCTGGCCGTCCCCGAGCAGCAGCGGCCGTGGACGCCGGTGACCGACGTAGCCCGGTCCCTGGAACCCGCGCTGACGCTGCGGGACAGCCTGTCCGGCGAGGCGCTGCTGGAGTCGATGCAGGCGCACCCGGCCACCGAGTACCTCGTCGTCGGGCGCGGCGGTGAGCCGGTCGGCGTACTCGTCGCCGCCGACGTCGCCCGCGCCTTCTCCCAGCTCGCCACCGGTCAGACCCCGGTGCGCGGGTGAGCGACGGGCCACCCGTTCCGGACCGACCGAGCGGCCCGTTCCGCGCGGGCGAGCGGGTCCAGCTCACAGACCCGCGCGGCCGCAAGCACACGGTCGTCCTCGCCACCGGCGGGGTGTTTCACACCCACCGCGGTGCGATCGCCCACGACGATCTCATTGGCGCCCTGGACGGCAGCGTCGTGACCTCGGCGTCGCGCACGATTTACGTCGCGCTGCGCCCGCTGCTCAACGACTTCGTCCTGTCCATGCCGCGCGGCGCCGCCGTCGTCTATCCCAAGGACGCCGCCCAGATCGTCTCGGCCGGCGACATCTTCCCCGGTGCCCGGGTGCTGGAGGCGGGCGCCGGGTCCGGAGCACTCGCCTGCTCGCTGCTGCGTGCCGTGGGTGCCGAGGGGACGGTGTACTCCTGGGAACGGCGCGAAGACTTCGCCGCCGTCGCGCGGGCGAACGTGGAGACGTTCTACCGGGGGCCCCATCCCGGCTGGCGACTGACGGCCGGGGACGTCGCCGATGCCGAGTTGCCACCCGTCGACCGTGCCGTCCTCGACATGCTCGCGCCGTGGGAGGTCATCGATGCAGTCTCCAGCGCGCTGGTCCCCGGCGGCGTTCTCGTCGGGTACGTCGCCACCACGACGCAGCTCTCGACCTACGTGGAGGCGTTGCGCGCGCGTGGCTGTTTCACCGAGCCGGAGGCGTTCGAGACGCTGCAGCGACCATGGCACGTCGTCGGGCTTGCGGTCCGCCCGGACCACCGGATGGTCGCGCACACCGCCTTCCTGGTGACCGCCCGCCGGCTCGCCGACGGTGTCGTCGCGCCCGCACGCCAGCGCCGACCCTCGAAGGGCTAGCGGCGCGGCGGCGCGTGGGTGAGCGGACAGTTGCACGATGCGGGGCGGCCCGCTGTGTAGGCTGATTTTTCAGGTGATCGCAGGCCGCACCGGAGGTGAGCACGGGTGGTGCACGAGAGCGAATCCAATCGGCCCGAGCGCCGCCCGGATGCCGGGACGGTGAGCCACGACGCGCAGGTCGCCTTTCTCGAGCGCGAGGTCGCGACACTGCGGCGCCGGCTCGCGGAGCTGCCGCACTCCTCGCCGAGACTGGAGTCCCGGCTAGCCGAGGCGACGGCACGGGTGGCGATGCTGACCGAGCGCAACGAGAAGCTTGCCGGCGTGCTGCGGGAGGCGCGGGAGCAGGTCGTCACCCTCAAGGAGGAGGTCGACCGCCTCGGCCAGCCGCCGAGCGGGTACGGCATCTTCCTGCAGCGCTACGACGACAGCACCGTGGACGTGTTCACCGGCGGCCGCAAGCTGCGGGTCGCCGTGTCGCCGGCCGTTCCGTCCGATGAGTTGCGCCGCGGCCAGGAGCTGATGCTCAACGAGGCACTCAACGTCGTCGCCGCGCGGGAATTCGAGCGCGCCGGCGACGTGGTGATGTTCAAGGAGATCCTCGCGGGCGGCGACCGGGCGCTGGTCATCGGTCACACCGACGAGGAGCGCATCGTGCACATCGCCGACACCCTTGCCGGTGAGCGGCTTCGCGCCGGGGACTCCCTGCTGCTGGAGGCCCGCTCCGGATACATCTACGAACGGATCCCCAAGAGTGAGGTCGAGGAGCTCATCCTCGAAGAGGTCCCCGACATCGACTACACCGACATCGGTGGACTCGGCGGGCAGATCGAGCAGATCCGCGATGCCGTCGAGCTGCCGTTCCTGCATGCCGACCTCTTCCGGGAGCACCTGCTCCGCCCGCCCAAAGGGGTGCTGCTCTACGGCCCGCCCGGCTGCGGCAAGACGCTCATCGCCAAGGCGGTCGCCCGCTCGCTCGCCCGGCAGGTCGCGGCCGTGCGCGGCGAGGGATCCGGCACGGCGGGCGATGCGCCCCGCTCCTACTTCCTCAACATCAAGGGGCCGGAGCTGCTCAACAAGTACGTCGGCGAGACCGAGCGGCACATCCGGCTGGTCTTCCAGCGGGCCAGGGAGAAGGCGTCTGAGGGCACGCCCGTGATCGTCTTCTTCGACGAGATGGATTCCATCTTCCGCACCCGAGGGTCCGGCGTTTCCTCCGACGTGGAAAACACCATCGTCCCGCAGCTGCTGAGCGAGATCGACGGCGTCGAGGGCCTGGAGAACGTCATCGTCATCGGTGCGTCGAACCGGGAGGACATGATCGACCCGGCGATCCTGCGGCCGGGACGCCTGGACGTGAAGATCAAGATCGAGCGGCCTGACGCCGAGGCCGCTCGGGACATCTTCGGCAAGTACCTGACCTCCCGAGTTCCGCTGCACCCCGGCGACGTGGCCGAGCACGGCGGCAACCGGGAGGCCGCGATCGAGGCGATGATCCAGCGCACCATCGAGCGGATGTACACCGAGAGCGAGGAGAACCGCTTCCTCGAGGTGACCTACGCGAACGGCGACAAGGAAGTCCTGTACTTCAAGGACTTCAACTCCGGCGCGATGATCCAGAACATCGTCGACCGGGCCAAGAAGATGGCCATCAAGGCGTTCCTGGAAGCGGGCCTGGACCCCGCGCAGAAGGGCGTCCGGCTCACCCACCTGCTGACGGCGTGCGTCGATGAGTTCAAGGAGAACGAGGACCTGCCCAACACGACCAACCCGGATGACTGGGCCCGCATCTCCGGCAAGAAGGGCGAGCGGATCGTCTACATCCGCACGCTCGTGTCCGGCAAGAGCGGCGAAACCGGTCGGTCGATCGACACCGTCACCAACACCGGCCAGTACCTCTAGATCCGATTCGGTGCATCCGAGGCCCCCCCAACCGACGCTGCCAATACGTCAACGTCGTCGCATGAAACGCCACCGCCGTGACCGCCAGACCGCACGCAGCCTTCCACCGCGGATCGAAAGTCACCGCGTCCAGGGCCGCGTCGGTGGCGGATCGCTGGCGCGCGAGCGCGCGTACCCACCGGACGGGGCTGGTGCCGGGTGCGCGACCGCAGCGGCCGGCGGCACGGTCCAGCGACCATGCGCAACCGGATGGGGTCCCCAGCGTGTCGCGCGCGTGTCGCGCACGATCGCCGCGGGCCCGCATCGCGACGGTGTCCCCGGTCCAGACGGTGGCTTGACAGCCTAAAGCTAATTGAATTAACTTTACGGCTATGCCAATTCAGACACAGTGTCTTGCGGTCGACGGAGGGCGGATCGCCTACGGCGTCGACGGATCCGGTCCGCTCGTCGTCTGCGTTCCGGGCCTGGGGGACCTGCGTTCCAGCTTCCGGTTCTTCGCGCCGAGGCTGGTCGACGCCGGTTACCGGGTGGCGACGATGGACCTGCGTGGCCACGGCGACAGCGACGCAACGTTCGACCGGTACGACGACGTAGCAACGTCGGGTGACATCCTCGCGCTGATCGAACACCTCGGTGGCGGCGAGCCGGCGATCGTCACGGGTAACTCCCTCGGGGGCGCCGCGGCGGCGTACGCCGCGGCCGAGAAACCAGCGGCGATCGGTGATCTGGTCCTGCTCGGGGCCTTCCTGCGTGACCCCGCGGGCAGCAGGCTGATCACACTCATGCAGCGCGCCCTGCTGATGCGGCCGTGGGGGCCGCGGGCGTGGAACGCCTACTGGGCCGGCCTGTTCAAGGACGACCCGCCGGCCGATCTCGCCGAGCAGCGCGCGGCGATCAGACGGTCGCTGGCGCGCCGACCGTACTGGACGGCGTTCGTCGCCACCACCCGGACCTCGCATCGGCCGGTCGCCGACCGGCTCGGCGACGTGCGCACGGCGGCGCTTGTCGTCATGGGCACCAAGGACCCCGACTTCCGCGATCCCGCAGCCGAGGCGCAGTGGGGTGTCGATCGGATCGGTGGGCAGGTGGTGATGGTGCACGGCGCCGGTCATTACCCGCACGTCGAGCAGCCCGACCGGGTCGCGGACGCGACGATCGCCTACCTGCGGGGGGACCGGGCCGATGCCTAGAGCGGGTCTCAACCCGGCCGCCGTGGTCGCCGAGGCAGCCCGGCTGGCCGACGACGACGGATACGACCAGCTGACGCTGGCCGCGCTCGCCGGACGGCTCGGCGTGGCGATTCCAAGCCTCTACAAGCACATCGACGGTCTGACCGGCCTTCGCCGGCTGCTCGCGGTGCAGGTCGTGCGCGAGCTCGGCCAGGAAATCGCGCGGGCGGTGATGGGACGGTCGGGTCCGGACGCCGTATCGGCGTTGGCGGTGGCCTACCGCCGGTATGCGCTGCGGCACCCAGGTCGATACCCGGCCCTGGTCGCCGCGCCCGACCCGGACGACCAGGCGTTGATTGCCGCGAGCGAGGAGGTCCTGTCGGTGATCTACGCCGTGCTTCGCGGGTACGGGATCGAGGGGACCGACGCCGTCGACGCTGCCCGAGCCCTGCGCAGCGCGCTGCACGGTTTCGTGATGCTCGAGATCGGCGGCGGCTTCGGGCTGCCACGGGAGCTCGTTCGCAGCTTCGAGGCGATGGTCGCCGGCCTCGAGGTGGCCCTTGCCTCCTGGACACGCCCCGAACGACCACGGAACCGCCGGACCGCGGCTGTCCGAACGGGGGGATCACGATGAGCACGGTCGCCGGCCGCCGTGCGCGACGGTGCGGCCGTGCTGGCCTTCGCGCTCGAGCCTTGGCGTGCTTGCGGCGGGGTGCGACCCGGTCGGTCTCCGGAGCGCGGCGCTACGCGCTGGCCGCGGCCGGACCAGTGCTGCTCGCCGTGATCTGGGGGCTCTTCGGGGCGCCCACCGTGACGTATCCGCGGCTCGGTGCGGCGCGCATCGTCTTCGAGGTGCTGTGGTTCGGCACCGGCGCTGCCGCCCTGTGGGTCGCGGTTCGTCGTCGGTCGCCCTCGTCGCCAGCTGCCCCGTCGGTACGGCGCTGACTCACCACGCCACCGTGGTCGCATAGGCTCGGGTGATGCGCGAGACGAAGCCGCAGCGAGAGTAGGACTGATGAGCGTCCGCCGGATCATGGGCACCGAGGTCGAATACGGCATCTCCGTGCCCGGCCAGCCGACGGCGAACGCGATGCTCCTCTCCTCGCAGGTCGTCAACGCCTACGGCCGGTATGACGCCCGCGCGCCGCGGCCGCGGTGGGACTTCGACGAGGAGTCCCCGCTGCGCGACGCCCGCGGGTTCGACCTGTCAACCATGGTCGGACCGCCGCCGGCCGAAGCCGAGGACGACGCCGGCCTCGCCAACGTGATCCTCACCAACG
>JBPCOR010000143.1:0-3381 GCA_051000035.1 Mycobacteriales bacterium
TCTCGACCATGACCTAGGAGCGCTATGACGGTCGTCGAGGTCGCATCGTGCTGACGGTGTTCTTCAACCGTTCCTATGCCACCAACGCACACGTTATCGGGATGCTCCGCGACAACCCGGACGGGGAGAAGGTACGGATCGTCGGCACCCACGCCGACCCTGACTCCCCGGTGCTCGCCGCCTGCGACGAGGCGTATCCGGAGCCGGACGACTCGGTCACCGGCGCCGACTACGTGCGGTGGGCGTTGCAATTTTGCACCGATCACGACGTCGACGTCTTCATCCCGCGGCTGCACATGGCCGACCTCACCGCCGCCGCCGGCCTGTTCGCTCGCTGCGGCGTGACCCTGCTCGCGTCTCCCGCGGCCGCCGTGCGGGTGTTCGAGGACAAGGCCGCCGGTTACGCCGCCGCTGAGTTGCTCGGCCTGCCGACCCCGCCTCATCACGTCATCACCACCGCGCCCGCTCTGGCCGCTGCCGTCGAGGACCTGGGTGGCGTCACCGATCGGGTGTGCATCAAACCGGTCACCGGAGTCGGGGCGGAGGGGTTTCGGGTGTTGTCGCGGGCGCCGATGACCTTGGCGGGGCTGCTCGGCCCGCTCACGCCGACCGTGGCGATGGGCCAGGTCTACGAGACCCTGCGGGCCGCGACGGCCGCCGGGGTGGTGGTACCCCCGCTGCTGGTGCTGCCGTTCCTCACCGGTCCGGAGGTCAGCATCGACACGCTCGCTGACGCCGACGGTCGCACCATCGCCTCGATCGGACGGGTGAAGGGGCGGCGGCGGCGGCTGATCGTCGACGACAAGCAGGCCCGCACCGTCGCCGACACGCTCATCGCCGCCCACCGCATCGGATACCTGTCCAACACGCAGGTTCGCTACTGGCAGCACCCCGACGAGCCGATGCCACGGCCGTACCTACTCGAGGTCAACACCCGCATCTCCGGTGGGCTGTTCCAAACGGCGCTGGCCGGGGTGAACCTTCCGTGGGCCGCGGTTCGGATGGCCACCGGCCGCGGCGCCGACCTGCCTCGACCGATCTACGACGTCGCCTATGCGATGGTCGATACGCTGGTGCCGCTGCTGTAGTCCGACGCGACGACCGCACATTCGGTCGCTGCCGGCTGCGGAGCATCGCCCGCCTGGAAGGCGGGAGTGTGACAGGCTGGCGGGGTCCGCGTCGAGGAGTCGAGGAGTTCGCGTGGGAGTCAGCCTCAGCAAGGGCGGCAACATTTCGCTCACCAAGCAGTCGCCGGGGCTGGTCGGCGTCATCGTGGGGCTGGGTTGGGACGCCCGCACCACCGAAGGCCAGCAGTTCGACATCGATGCGTCCGCGATCGGCTGCGGCGCCGACGGCAAAGCCGCTTCCGATGCCCACTTCGTGTTCTTCAACAATCTCACCAGTCCAGACGGCGCGATCGAGCACTCCGGCGACAACCTCACCGGCGCGGGAGAGGGCGACGACGAGCAGATCAAGGTCAACCTCGCCGGCGCGCCCGCCGAATTGGACAGGATCGTTTTCCCGGTGTCGATCTATGAGGCCGAGGGTCGCGGCCAATCGTTCGGGCAGGTTCGTAACGCGTTCATCCGGGTTGTGGACCAGGCCGACAACAGCGAGCTGGCTCGATACGACCTTTCCGAGGACGCCTCGACGGAGACCGCAATGGTGTTCGGTGAGCTTTACCGCAATGGCGCCGAGTGGAAGTTCCGGGCCGTTGGCCAGGGCTACTCCACCGGCCTGGCCGGCATCGCCGGCGACTACGGTGTCACCATCTAGTCAGGGCACCGCAGGTTTTCCGAGCGCGGCACATCGCTGCATTCAGCCTAACTATGAGGAGGAGATGGCATGGGCGTCAGCCTGTCCAAGGGTGGCAACGTCTCGCTGACCAAGCAGGCCCCCGGCCTGACGGCGGTTCTGGTCGGCCTCGGCTGGGATGCGCGTACGACGTCCGGCACCGACTTCGACCTCGACGCGTCGGCCCTGCTGGCCAACACCGCCGGCAAGGTCCTGTCCGATCAGCACTTCGTGTTCTTCAATAACCTCGTCTCGCCCGATGGCTCGGTCGAGCACACCGGTGACAATCTCACCGGCGAGGGTGAGGGCGACGACGAGGCGATCAAGGTCAATCTGGCTGGGGTCCCCGGCGAGGTGGACAGGATCGTTTTCGCCGTCTCCATCTACGACGCGGAAGCCCGCAATCAGTCCTTCGGGCAGGTCCGTAACGCCTTTATCCGGGTTGCCAACCAGGCCGACGGTGTCGAGCTGACGCGCTATGACCTCTCCGAGGATGCCTCCACCGAAACCGCGATGATATTCGGCGAGGTCTATCGCAGCGCCGCCGAGTGGAAGTTCCGCGCCGTCGGTCAAGGGTATGCCTCCGGGCTCGCCGGCATCGCCCACGACTTCGGGGTGTCCGTCGGCTGAGGCCGACCCTTGCCGATGACCCCCCGAAGGCAGCAGGCCTAGGAAATGCGAGGGTCGATGTTCCTCAGAACCTTCGGCGGGTCGCTGGCCGTCACCGCTGCCGCGCTAGCCGCGGCGTTCGCGTACGGCGGATCGTCCTCGCTGGCGCTGGCCGCCATCCTCGGGGTGCTGGAGATCTCGCTCTCCTTCGACAATGCGGTCGTCAACGCGACGGTCCTGCGTAACCTCAGCCCGAAGTGGCAGAAGATCTTCCTGACCGTGGGCGTGCTCATCGCCGTTGTCGGGATGCGGCTGATCTTTCCGGTCCTGATCGTGTCGGCCACCGCCCATCTGTCGCCGAGCCGGGTGGTGCAGCTCGCGCTGGCCAAGGGTGATCCGGCCTCGCCGTCCAGTTACGGGTATCTGCTACGGGCGGCGCACCCGGCGATCGCCGCATTCGGCGGCGCGTTCCTGCTCCTGCTCTTCCTCGACTTCATCTTCGAGGAGCGCGAGATCACCTGGCTGACGTGGTTGGAACGGCCGCTGGCCCGCATCGGCAAGCTCGACCAGCTGTCCGTCGTCATCGTGCTGGCCGCCATGGTCGGCGCCGCGTACGCGTTCGCGCCCGCCGCCAAGATCTCCATCGTCCTGCTGGCCGGGACCCTCGGTGTGATGGGCTACATCCTGGTCAACGGCCTGGGTGAGCTCTTCGAGCCCGATGTGCCCGACGAGCCCGATGAGCCCGACCCACCTGCTGGCGAGGGACCCGGTATCGGCGCCGACGCGGGACACCCCCGCGGCGCGGTGGCGCGGCCGGCCGCCGCGGTCGCCCTCAAGGTCGGCAAGGCGGCGTTCGTGTCGTTCCTGTACCTGGAGGTCCTGGATGCGTCGTTCAGCTTCGACGGTGTCGTCGGCGCCTTCGCCATCACCTCCGACCCGATCATCATCGCGCTCGGGCTGGGTATCGGCGCCATGTTC
>JBPCOR010000234.1:0-3216 GCA_051000035.1 Mycobacteriales bacterium
GCCCGCGCCAGCTACATCACCGGCGCGGTGATCGACGTCGGCGGCGGGATGGGCAAGTACGTCTGACGGGCAACCCCGCGGCGCCCGATAGATTGCCCGGCACACCGCCCGCCGCCATGGCGGCCCCGCCGTGGCATCCGCGGCCGCGGCTGCGCCGACCGCATCGTGGCGCTCGGCGCAGAGGAACGTGATTTTCCCCGGCCAGGCCGAGCGCGTGCTACAACCCGCGCTTGGGAGTCCTACAACCCTCGGTGGCTACCCGGCGGTGCCGCGCCGACGTACGGTCATCCCCATGTCAGCTGAACCCGACGCCGCGCCGGTGCGCTGGTTGAAGGTGCTCGACCAGACCAAGTGCATCGGCTGCCACGCGTGCACGACGGCGTGCAAGAGCGAGAACGAAGTGCCGCTCGGGGTCACCCGCACCTACGTCAAGTCCGTCGACGTGGGGCTCTTCCCCGACGTACGCCGGAACTTTCAGGTAACCCGGTGCAACCAGTGCACCGACGCGCCGTGCGTGGCCGCCTGCCCGACCGAGGCGATGTTTCGCCGCGACGACGGCATCGTCGATTTCGACAAGTCGGTCTGCATCGGTTGCAAGGCCTGCATGGCCGCCTGCCCGTACGACGCGATCTTCATCAACCCCGAGGACCACTCGGCGGAGAAGTGCAATCTGTGCGCCCACCGCCTCGACGTCGGTCTGGAACCCGCGTGCGTCACCGTCTGCCCGACGGAGGCGATCCTGGTGGGCGACGCGAACGACCCCGATTCGGCGGTGGCCGAGATCGTGCGCGGCGGGCAGACCGCGGTGCGTAAGCCGGAGAAGCATACCCACCCCAACGTCCACTACCGCGGCGCCGGGCCGGCCACGCTGGACCCGCTCGCCGCCCGCCGCCCCGACGGTGGGCTCTTCGCCTGGGCCACGCAGGGCGCGCCCGGCCCACAGTTCGTCGCCGCCGGCAATCCCGACCCGCTCGCCTCGCGTGACCCACAGCCGCGTCACCCACAGCCCCGTAACCCAGAGCCGCGTGACCCAGAGCCGCGTAACCCAGAGCCGCACGACCCGGAGTCGCACGATCCGGCTCGGAGCCAGGCCGCGGCGCTGCTCTCCTATGACGTGCCGCACCACGCGCCGTGGGGGTGGCGGGTCAGCCTGTACACGTTCACCAAGAGCATCGCCGCCGGGGCGCTGCTGGACGGCGCGTTGCTCGCCTTCGCCGGTCGCATCGACTGGACCGGGTCGCTGATCCGCTTCGCCGCCCCGCTGGTCGCGCTGGGATTTCTCGGTATAACCGGCGTTCTGCTGATCATCGACCTGAAGCACCCGGCCCGGTTCTACCTAATCTTCACCCGCCCACAGTGGCGCAGCTGGCTGGTGCGCGGTGGATTCATCATCGGCGGGTACGGCGCGGCCGGGGCCGGCATGGTCGTTCTCGCGGTGCTCGGCTCGGGCCTCGGCGTCCGGATATTCGCGGCGGTCGCGCTGCCGCTCGCGATTGCGACCGCCTGCTACACGGCGTACCTCTTCGCGCAGGCGACGGCGCGCGACCTGTGGCAGAGCGCGTTGCTCGCCCCGCATCTGGCCGTGCAGGCGGTGCTCGCCGGTGCTGCGGTGCTGCTTCCCTTCTGCTGGTGGCTCTCCGGCCCGACCACGGTCACCGGCTACGTGCTCGTCGCAGCGGTGCTGGTGCATCTCGCGCTCGTCGCCGCCGAGACGACCGGGGGCCACGGGACCGAGCACCGGCGGCTGGCCGTCCGGGAACTCGTGCACGGCCGGTTCGCCCGGCCGTTCGCCGCCTCGCTCGGGCTGGTGCTGATGGCCGCTGCCTTGGCCCTGACGGCAATCGGCGTCGGGGCGCCGTGGATCGGCCCACTGGCGACACCCTTCGCGCTGCTCGGTCTGCTCGCCTACGAACACGCCTACGTGCAGGCCGGGCAGTCGGTGCCGCTCTCGTGAGGGCCTTTCGCCGCCGCCGTACCGGAGCCGAACTGGACGCACTCGGCGCCCGCGTCTCCGCCGCCCGCAGTGCCACCGAGGCCCGCGGCGAGACGTTCTACCCCGGGGCGAGCGGCGTGCACCTCGCGGCGTTCCCGCCGAAGGAACGCTGGGACGACTGGGTGGAGCTGGACTCGCGGTCCTGGCCGGACCGGGTCGAGAACCACTACCTGCTGGTGCCGACCACCTGCTTCAACTGCGAATCCGCCTGCGGCCTGCTCGCCTACGTCGACCGGGAAACCCTCGCGGTCCGCAAGTTCGAGGGCAATCCCGAGCATCCCGGCTCGCGCGGACGCAACTGCGCCAAGGGTCCGGCGACGATCAACCAGATCACCGACCCGGACCGGATCCTCTATCCCCTCAAGCGATCCGGCCCGCGCGGCTCGGGCAGGTGGGAGCGGATCGGCTGGGACGAGGCG
The DNA here is from genome assembly GCA_051000035.1 of Mycobacteriales bacterium. Lineage (GTDB taxonomy): Bacteria > Actinomycetota > Actinomycetes > Mycobacteriales > QHCD01 > QHCD01. Next base: position 2,413 of record JBPCOR010000234.1, read on the forward strand.
CTCGATGCACTCGCCGCGCGCATCCGGACGGCCCTGCTCGAGGAGCGCCACAACGAGATCATGGTGCACCTCGGACGGCCCGGCGAAGACGGTTTCACCGAGCGGGTGCTCGCGAGCTGGGGCGTGGATGGGCACAATTCGCATACGAACGTTTGTTCGTCGGGCGGCCGCACCGGGTACCAGTTCTGGATGGGCATCGACCGGCCGAGCCCCGATCACGCGACCGCCAAGGTCGTCTACCTGATCAGCTCGCACCTGGAGACCGGGCACTACTTCAACCCGCACGCGCAGCGCATCACCGAGGCCCGCGCCAAGGGCGCGAAGGTGATCGTCCTGGACACCCGGCTGTCCAACACCGCGACCCACGCCGACTACTGGCTGTCCCCCCAGCCGGGCAGCGAGGCCGCCATCAACCTCGCCATCGCCCGGCACCTGATCGACAATCGGCTCTACGACAGGGATTTCGTCCGCCGCTGGTGGAACTGGGCGGAATACCTACGGGCCGAGCATTCCGACCGGCCGGTGCGGTTCGAGGTGTTCGAGGAGATTCTCGCCGGGCTCTATGCCGGCTTCACCTTCGACTACGCGGCGGCCGAATCCGGCATCGACGCCGCCACCATCGCCGAGGTCGCGGATGTCGTCGCCGGCGCCGGGACGCGCTTCTCCACCCACTGCTTGCGATCGGCGGCCGCTGCCAATCTCGGCGGCTGGCAGGTCTCCCGCACCCTGTTCATGCTCTCCGCGCTGCTCGGCGCGGTCGCAACAGAGGGCGGGACGTTCCCGAACGCCTGGAACAAGTTCGTG